>RFNX01000381.1 GCA_009926905.1 Flavobacteriales bacterium | reverse complement strand
TCTTTTTTTGTAAAAATAAGCGTTCTAAAAGGTTTAAGCTCATAATATACGATTGAAAAAAGCAATAATTTTCCTTTACTTTTTGCCTAAGCAGAAAAAATAAAGAAAACTGCTTTCTAAACTTTCATAAGGCGTTTCCTTCGGACCACTCGGTTTTATCGCTTCGTGCTTTTGTTCTATTGCTCCATCTTCGATTACGCGAACAGCAACTTCGCTTAAACCTTCGCTAACGCTGTATGAAAGTTTCTTATCCTGAAACGATTCTGGTAAAATCGCTTGAACTTATGAATTCAATGTATAAAAAAGGGCTGCTTCTTTCGAAGCAACCCTTTGAAAAAAAGTTAGTGTTTGATTATAAAGCTGCACTGTATTTTGCTGCAACAACTTCCCAATTGATTACATTGAAGAAAGCGTTGATATAATCAGGACGACGGTTTTGGTAGTTCAAGTAATATGCGTGTTCCCAAACGTCTAAAGCTAAAATTGGAGTTCCTGAACAACCTTCACCCATTAATGGATTGTCTTGATTTGGTGTAGAACAGATTTCCAATTTACCATCCGTTACACACAACCAAGCCCAACCTGAGCCAAAACGCGTTGTTGCAGCTTTTGCAAATTCGTCTTTGAATACTTCGAATGAACCGAAAGTTGAATTGATTGCTGCACCTAAATCTCCTGTTGGTTCACCACCCGCATTTGGAGCCATAATTTCCCAGAATAAATTGTGATTCCAGAAACCACCACCGTTATTTCTTACAGCTGGTTTGTCTTTACAAGCTACTAAAATCTCTTCGATTGTTTTTCCTTCTAAATCTGTTCCAGCGATTGCGTTATTTAAGTTCGTTGTGTACGCTTGATGATGTTTTGAATGGTGAATTTCCATTGTTCTTGCATCAATGTTTGGTTCTAATGCGTCGTAAGCATAAGCCAAATTTGGTAATTCGAATGCCATAATTTATGTTTTTAGTTAATTATTATTTTGAATAAATCAAAATTAGATAAAATTCGTTTGATGGAGTTGTTAAATTAAAAGAAATGAATGTGAAATTAAGTGTTCTTTTGGTTGTTGATTAGATTTCTCGCTCTATAGCTTTTGTGGTTTTACTTCAATCGAAATGACAAATTGTTGTTTTTAGCATTCAAAGATTCCTCCCTACGGTTCGGAATGACTTTTTAATAGAGGTATTTGCGAAAATGAAAAGCATTTTCGCCTTTCAACCCAACCAATAGTCATTTCGACCAAAGGGAGAAATCTGAAGAAATCAAAAAGATCCTCTTGCTTTTAATTCCAAGTATTTATTGATAACGTTGGCGGAAAGTTCTTCTGGATTGGTGAGAATTGTTTGGATACCAAATTGCTTCATTTCGCGCGCCATTCTTGCTTTCATCGTGATCATTCGCTCAGCAACAACAGAAGTGTATAGTTCATTGAGTGAATAATGTGGTTTGTAAGCCAATTCCTTTAAGTCAGAATTTTGGAAGAAAATGACCACCAACAAGTGCTTTTTATTCATTTGCATCAGGTAAGGCAAAGCACGTCGCATCGCAAATTCATTTTCAAAATTGCTAAATAATAAAAGTAACGAGCGTGTTTTGATTTTTTGTCGAACCACACTTTGTAACTGCTCAAAATTCGCATCTTTGAATTTCGTTTTCTGAGCGTACAACGTATCCATCACACGTTTCATCTGCGTTCCCGATTTATCAGCCGGAATCTGAGCTCCCATTTTATCAGAGAAAGTCAACATTCCGAATTTATCTCCTTTTAGCAAGCAAATATTGGCAAAAACCAAGGTTGAATTAATAGAATAATCCAAAATATTCAAACCGTCAAACTCCATTTGCATCGTGCGACTTTTATCGATAATACAATAAACTGATTGCGATTTTTCATCTTGATATTGGTTCACCATCAATTCATTTTTGCGACTGGTTGCCTTCCAATTGATGGTCTTCAACTCGTCGCCAGCCACGTAATTTCGTATTTGCTCAAATTCTGTTGCATTTCCCAATCTACGAATGCGTTTGATTCCAGAACCCGTTTTTTGTTGTTGAAATACTAATAATTCATATTTCTTCATTTGTAAAACGGAAGGATATACTTGAAACGCATCCAAATTGGGGTAAACAATTCTTCTTTCCACTAGTTTTAAGAAAGTCGAAAGAAACAAAAATGCATCGTTGAAATGGAAAAGTCCACGTTTTTTAGGTTGCAATTGGTATTTGATGGATACAGGTTCTTTGAAGGAAATTTTTCCTTTGAAAGTTGTTACTCTATCCTGTTTAAAATCTGGAAAGCCTTCGTTCAGCTCATAATTCCAGGGAAATGCCCCGACTGTCGTCATCTGAATAGTTACTGAATTTTCATCGCCTAAATTCAAACGTTCGTTAAAGGTTCGTTTGAAAGTAGGTTTTTTACTAATCAAAAGTAAGAGTACTAAGTCCAAACCTACCAAAACGGCAAGCGCAATAAATGCATACTCAGCAACTGCCAACATACGCGGATCTATAAAAGCTGTGGCATAAAGCACTACAAAAGTGCTCAAAACCCAAAAGAAACGCTTTGTCAGTAATATGTTGCTGATTCCAATCATTTAACGAGGAACTTCAATAGATTCAACAATTTCTTTGATAATATCTTCAGTTCGATAGCCTTCCATTTCTGCTTCAGGTGTTAAAATCAATCGGTGGTTCAAAACAGGAGCAGTCACAAAACGAATGTCTTCAGGTGTCACAAAATCACGACCGCGAATGGCTGCAATTGCTTTCGCTGCACGCAACATTGCAAGTGAAGCACGAGGTGAAGCTCCTAAAAACAATTTCCCGTGATTTCTGGTTTTGTGTGTAATGGCTGCAATGTATTTCAGTAAATGATCTTCTACAATTATTTCTTCCATAACTGTATGGATTTTAGACAAATCAGCAGTTGAAAAAACAGCTTTCACTTTATTTAAATCAGCAGCTCCCACTTGGTGTTTGTATCTTCTCAAAATGTCTTCTTCTTGACTCAAATCTGGATAACCAATTTTAATTTTGAAAAGAAAACGGTCCAATTGCGCTTCAGGCAAATTGTAGGTTCCCTCCTGCTCTACTGGATTTTGAGTAGCCACAACCAAGAAAGGAAATGACATCGGGTATTCCACACCATCGTAAGTAATTTGACGTTCTTCCATTACCTCAAATAAAGATGCTTGTGTTTTTGCAGGGGCACGATTGATTTCATCGATGAGAACGATATTCGCGAAAATTGGTCCTTTTTTAAAGAAAAATTCCGACTCTTTCATATTGAAAATACTCGTCCCCAAAACATCTGAAGGCATCAAATCCGGTGTGAATTGTATTCTTGAAAAGTTGACATTCAACGTTTTCGCTAACACTTTTGAAGATAGCGTTTTTGCGACACCAGGAACCCCTTCAAGAAGCACGTGGCCATTGGCAAAAATTCCAGCTATTAGCAATTCAACGATTTCGTGTTGACCAATAATAAATCGACCTAATTCTTCACGAACTTGATTGATTTTATCTGAAACCCAAATCAAATCATTGTTTTGACGTTCGAAACTCAATCCATCTGAAGGTATTATCGGTGGTGTATTGTTCGTTTCACCAATTGATTCAGGGTTTAAATCCATATCATCTGTTGTCATATAATTTGTTTAAGTGAATAAATCCTTTTAATTGTATAATGTCAATTTTCATTGTATCCATTTTTGAAAAATGAATCGTTTTCGAGTTGGTATAAATATCGATAGAATTGTCAACTATTTCAATTTTTTGAATGTCGGAAAAAGGAATTGATTTTGAAAAACCAAAAGTTGAATAGTATTTTATTTCTTTTGGATGAATCGCAATGTGTGGACGAATCAAGCGTATGGTTCCAAAAATCAAAATGAATGTACCCAAAATCCATAAAATTACTCCAGCTCCATTTGATTTTGCAAGGAGGTTTAGACCAGCAGAGAATAAAATAAATCCAGCCACAAACACCAAAAACGTGAACCAAATGTTTCTACTGACTTCAAATTGCGGTTTCCATTTCTCTTCTTCGGGAACAATTATGCCACAATGTTTGTAGAATTTATGTTGCAATTTCGCAGTTTTGCTAACAAAATCATTACTTACTTCTTTTTCAACTTTCAAGCAATCAATCAAATGCTTTAATTCTGCAATTTTGTAATTCGTTTTCTCAGAAAGCATCTGCAAAGCAAAATCGTCTTGACTTCGGTACAAATCGATGTAATAATAGCGAAGAACGGTATCAAAAAAGTTCTTTTTCTGAATTGTCAAAATACTTAATGGATATTGTTTGCTCAGGTAAATCGAAGCAACGGTTTCAGCGAAAGCTTTAGTTGTATTGGGTTGTGTTGGAATTATTGGGACGATTGTTTTCCTTCTTCGCGTTCTGAATATGATGAATAAAAGTGCTGTAAAGAAAACCATCATCATTGCATTCAACAGCACTCTATTTTCAAGAACCAAAGTAAGTAAGCTATTTTCTGCAGTTGGAGCATCATCATAGGATTCACCTTCATTTTTAACTCGAGCGAATTCAACGTAATAAATTGTCTGATTTTTTGGTAGTTGGTTTAATAGAAAATTGTTGTATTCAAAGGCGTTTTTATTCTTCGATTGGTAATTCACAAGTGTACGCGGTAAGGTATGAAGAATCACGACACTTTTAGGCAATTGAATTCTGAGCAGAGCAGTAAGTGCCTGAAAACGAATAAGTGGATCAAATTGGTACTCCGAACTTGTTGAAGGTTTGTAAATCCCAGTCCATTCATCGTAAATTGTATCTTGCTGAAAAACAGAATAAAAAGACGCACTTTTACTTTCAAAATTGAGTTTTATCTTTTTCTCAAAAGCAAATTTCTCTCTTCCATCAAAACCAAATGTATCCAATAAGTTTGAACTAAATTTCGATGCACTCAAGAACAATGAACTTCCTTTTAACAATCTCTTTTTCAACAAAGTCGATTCGTCATCGGTTAATCCAATCGTGTCAGCAATCATTAAAAAAGTTGCATTCTCCGATCTTTTTAAAATAGAATCGTATTGGTATTCATTGCTTATAACAACAATTTTTTGTTTGGGATTTTTAAGCTTTATCAACTGAAAAAACAAATACAAACCATTTGGGTTTTTACTATCAATTTTATAACGCTCGTTCCAATTTGTAGAATTAAATCCACCTGAACCATTGGAGAAACTTGAATTCCATCGCCAAATACTTAGTAAAACCAGAGCAATTGCCAAGGAGATACTTACAAGTAGCATTTGAGTG
>RFNX01000399.1 GCA_009926905.1 Flavobacteriales bacterium | reverse complement strand
GTAATCGAAAAAGGTATTCATAAATGCTTCATCACACTTAAAATTAGTATTAAACGCTTCAAATGTTGGATATTTTTGTTTCAATGATTCTCTATTTTCATTGATGTATTTATAAGAAAAAGAATTTACGTGACCACCTTGAAACAGTTTGCTAAAATAAGTTGAGTTTTCAGTCGTATCCAACGGAACAAAGAAATCTGGCATAATTCCTCCTCCAGCATAAACAGTTCTTTTAGTTTTCAATGTTTTAAATTTCAAAGAATCTGGCATGTGAATCGAATCTGCGTGAATAAATTCTCCATTTAAAAATCGTTGAGTAATGTCTTTTTTATACATTTCTGGATCGTCGTACGGTTTTTGAATGAATCGACCAGTTGGCGTGTAATAACGCGCAATTGTTAAACGGATTTCAGAACCATCAATTAATGGTATTGGACGTTGCACCAAACCTTTCCCAAAAGTTCTTCTACCAACGATTAAACCTCTGTCCCAATCTTGAATTGATCCTGATAGAATTTCACTTGCACTTGCAGAATATTCATCTGTTAATAGAATTAATTTACCGTCTTCAAACAACCCTTTTTTTCCAGCTTTTCGATTGCTACGTGGTTGTGCCCTTCCTTCAGAATAAACAATCAATTTATCACCTGATAGAAATTCATCTGCTAAATTATGCGCTGCATCCAACAATCCTCCACCGTTGCCTTGTAAATCGAAGATTAGATTTTTCATGCCTTTTTCTTTCAATTCTCGCAAAGCAGTTTGAACTTCTTCAATTGTAGTACCCGAAAATGCATTCAAACGGATGTAACCAGTTTCTTTATCAATCATATAATGAGCATCAACTGAATAAATCGGAATTTTGTCACGCACGATTGTGAAAACCAGGTTATCCTTGACGTTCTTACGCTTAATTTCCAACTTCACTTTTGAACCAAGTTCACCCATTAGTTTTGAACGAACGTCCGCATTTTTTAAACCAATACCCGCAATAGTGTTTCCATCAACATTCACAATTTTGTCTCCTGGAAGTATTCCAATTCTTTCACTTGGACCACCAGGGGTAGTAGAAACGACATTCAAAGTATCTTTCATGATTTGAAAACGAATTCCAACACCAATAAAACTTCCGTTAATAGTTGACCTTGCTTCATTTAATTCTTCAGCAGGAATATAAGTTGAATGTGGGTCTAGTTTTTCCAACATTGCAACAATTGCTGATTCTGTCAAAGACTTTCCATTTACAGGGTCAACGTAATATTTTGTGATATTATCCATAACTTCATCAAATTTCTGAGAAGTGCTTTTTTCACTTGGATCGAATTGTCCAAAAATAGAACCTGATAAACAAAGTGCGCTTATAAATAGTATTTTCTTCATGTAATTATATTGGTTTGTAAACCTAAGAAACACATCTAACATAACGAAATGAAAAGAGAGGTTTCAATTTATTTTTTATGAATACTTAACGAGATGTTTCGAAAAATTAGGTTTTATTTTAATTTGAAAATAGGATCAATAACTATTTTCCATTTAGCCAAACGGTATTTCACAGAAACTCCAAGCACTCCTAGACCATATTTAACCGAACGTTTAAAATTTATGGATGAAGCCTCTTCAAAATATTTTGTTGGGCAAGTAACCTCTCCAATTTCATAACCTGCATAGAAAATCTGACCTAACATTTCATTATCAAAAACAAAATCATCAGAATTCGCTTGAATATTTATTTTGCTAAAAATTTCTTTTGAAAAAGCGCGATATCCTGAATGATATTCAGACAACTTCTGTCCCATTAAAACATTTTGAGTTAAAGTCAAAAAGCGATTTGCAATGTATTTATACAATGGCATACCGCCTTTCAAAGCACCGTTTCCTAAAATACGAGAACCCAAAACAACTGGATAAACATCAAATGCAATAATACTAACAATTGCATAAATCAACTTTGGAGTATATTGATAATCAGGATGCAGCATCACAATGATATCAACATCTAATTCAAGTGCTTTTGCGTAACATGTTTTTTGATTACCTCCGTATCCTAAATTTTGTTCGTGTCGGATTACGTGATGAATTCCCAATGCTTTGGCTAATTCAGAAGTGTTATCTTTACTTGCATCGTCCACCAAAACTATTTCATCAACAATATCAAAAGGAATTTCCTTGTATGTTTTTTCCAAAGTTCCAGCAGCATTATAAGCTGGTAAGACGATTCCAATTTTTTTTCCGTTTAACATGATTTAAAATAAAAGTGTTTAAAGATAATACTTCCAATTAATATGGAGATTCTAATTTTGTTTTTCAATAATTGAAGCCCTCAAGTCGTCTGAAATTATCCCTGTTGGATTTTTCATAAGCCCTTCTTTTATCCCTTTGGGAGAGCGCATTTCAAACAAATAAACTTCTCGACCTTGAGCTTTCAAATTGAAAATTTGCGCATAACTTATGCTTTTACTTCTAATAACAATTCCTTTGGTTTTTGGGTGATTTTGTAATACTTCTTGGCACAATTCAATATCATCTACGCCTAAATAAACATTGAAATCTTGCTCAAAATAATCAAGCCAAGATGCACTTGGTATGATTAACTTGCAATTTTGTTTTGTGTCAATATTAAGTGCTTTTAGAGATTGAATGAGCTTATTTGCGTTCACATAAGTTTCCGTACATGAAACTCGATTGCGAATGTCTAAAAAGTAAGTTTTAGAAGGGAATTCATCAAAGTTAATTGCACTCAATTTTGTTAATTTTTCTTTGTGTATCGAGGTGTAACTTGTATTTTCAAGCTCATCAGTTGTTTTGTTATAAATACACCCAGTTGCATTCGTTTCTTTATTTAGATACTCATCATGAAAAAGCCAAAGTTCTCCATCTGCATCCATTTGCACATCCATTTCCACGCCATTTGAACCAAGCATGTTTAATGCAAAATCAATAGCTTCTTTTGAGTTGTCGTGATAAATAGAATTTAACATTTCTAAACCCATTCCTGCATGTCCTAGTACATCAATCTCATCAAAACTGTTTCTTTTTTTATTACAAGAAACAACTGTGAATAATATAAAAATTAAACTAATATAGCGCATAAGTTAAACCAAATGTTAAATTTCCTGTCCACGTTGAAGCAAATAATCTCTTGTTTTTTTCTCCAATAAAAGTTTCCAAAAAT
>RFNX01000536.1 GCA_009926905.1 Flavobacteriales bacterium | reverse complement strand
ATTTGAAAACATATACTTTTTAGTTGGATTTACTATTCACGCTTTCGAATATATGTTTCTTACACCTAAAAGTTGGAATGACAGTTTAATTTTTAATTGTTAAGAATACGAATGTTTTTTTGTTTGCTTTGTTTAGTTTGTCATGCATTTTTATCATATTTACACTTATGAAAACATGCTTTGAAAGACTATGAGTAAAAAACAAACCTCCCAAAAACAAGAAAAATCAACAGTTCCAAAAGAAATAATTTCTATAGAAGTTCCTTGGTATGACTTGAATAATTATAAAAAGTATTCAATAAAATTCCGATTTGGTATTAGTATTTTGGTTTTTTTAGTTGGCTTTTTGCTTTATTCAAATACCATCAATCATGGCTATGTTTTGGACGATTCTGGTGTGATAAAAGACAACGTTAACGTTCAAAAGGGAATCAAAGGAATTCCTGATATTTTAAAAATGGATTTATGGGAATTGTCGGACGTTAAGCTTGGGTATTATCGACCACTTTCGCTAATAACTTTTGCCATTGAAAAGGAATATTTCGGAAATGCACCACATGTTAGCCATTTCAATAATGTGTTACTTTTTGCCTTCAGTGGAATGGTGCTATTTTGGGTACTACAATTACTCTTCGGGAAATACAATCGTTGGATTCCTTTGTTAGCTACGTTTTTATTTTTGGCACATCCCATTCATACAGAGGTTGTTGCAAACATCAAAAGTAGAGATGAGATATTGAGTTTTTTAAATTTATTTTTAGTCTTATTCTTTGTCCTTAAACACATTCAAACACGCAATTGGCTTTGGTTGATTCCCACTTTTGTTTTCGCCTATTTGGGAATGCTTTCCAAAGAAACGGCTTTAACAGGTTTATTGCTTGTTCCAATTTTATTCTACATTTTTAATAAATCTTCAATTCCGCAAAGCATCCTAAAAAGTATTCCAATTGCACTTGCGATTTTCTTCTTTTTTGTTCAGAAGAAAATGGCTTTGGGAACATTGAGCGCTGTCATTCCAAACGACATTGTGAATTATCCTTACACAACGCCTCATGTAGAAGGTTCGTTTAAAATTGCAACAGCTTTTTACTTATTCGCTCATGGTATTATTTGATGTTGCTACCAATTTCATTGCGTTACGATTATTCATACAACCAAGTGCCAGCTGTTGATTTTGGAAGTCCTCTTGCAATCTTAGGTTTGTTGCTCTTTTTCACTGGTGCTTTTTTCACAATAAATTTACTTTGGAACAGAAAAATGTTAGGAATTCCGTTTGCGATTTTTTACTTGAGTTTAGGGCCAGCCTTGGCGTTTACTATTTTGCGTGGTGGTATCTTTGCAGAGAGATTTTTATACACTGCAGTTTTAGGTTTTATTTTATTGCTTCTAATTGGAACGATGGAATTGATAAAAAAAACAAATCTGAATTTCATGAATGCTTCATCCAATAAACCTTTACCGATTCTTATTTTGGTTGCAATTGTTTTTAGTTTGTATTCCTTCAAAACGATTGATCGAAACAAAGTTGGAAAGACAATTACACACTTTTTTCAACGGACTTAAAAACGGGACAAAACAGTGCTCAAAATTTACGTCATTTTGCTGAACAAACATTAGTGAGAGCATTGGATGAAAAGGATTCCTTGAAGAAAATTGACCTGGCAAAAGAATCGTTAGAGGCCTTCCAAAAATCTTTGATATTGCATCCAAAATTTGCGGAGAGTTTCTTAAAAGCAGCCGTGATTTATCAAGTTTTGTTGCTTGAGCCAGATAATGCGATTAAGTATTATAAAAAATGTATCGATTGTGAACCTACTGCACCTCTTCGAGCAGAAGCGTATTACAATTTGGGAACCGTTTACCAAAATTCAAAATCGGATTTAATGTATGCTTCATACTGTTACAATCAATCGTTGGCTTTTGTGAAAGATTATCCAGCTGCCTTAACGGCTAGAAACTCTTTGCTTGCTGCTGGTATTGACAATAAATTGGAACCTTTATCTTCACCTGCTGATCCCAACGGGATTAAAGACGCAAATTATTACTTCAAAACGGCTTACGAATATGCTTCAAAAGGCGATTATAACAAAGCGATAAACGATTTCAATGAAGTTTTAAAAATGAATCCTAATAACTTGGATGCTTTGCTAAACATCGCAAATTGTTATGGTATGCTTAACGAATACAAGAAGTCGATTCTAATCAATAACAAAATCATTCAGATGTTTCCAAATGAAATAAGATCTTGGAAAAACAATGCTATCAACTACGAAAAACTAGGAAAC
>RFNX01000088.1 GCA_009926905.1 Flavobacteriales bacterium | reverse complement strand
AACTACAAAAGTGATTCAAAATTCCATCCAAGATTTATTAAGAAATGTAATTCTTCCTGATACTCTCTTCGAAGTTGATTATTCTTGGTCAGGAATTATGGGTGTTGGAGCAGATAAAACACCAATTATTAAAAAAGTGAACAATAATGTAGCATTTGGTGTTCGTATGGGAGGAATGGGAGTCGCGATTGGCTCAGAAGTAGGAAAGAAACTCGCAAATTTATTTTAAAGTGGAGGATAAAGAATTCATAAATCCAATAGATCCGGATAAAATCACTGAGAATCCACATAGCTTGGAATACGCTCATCATGCAGGAAGTGCTTTGATTAAACCTGATGATCAAGGTAAGTTGAAAAGCAGAGCTTTGAATGCAATGGAGCACCAAACTGACATGCAACTGAATCAGATTTATGAGCAAATGCAGTTATTAGCAGAGCAAGCAAAGAAATTAAATACGCGGAAACAAATTTCTGAATTTATTTATCAAGCTGAAATGCGCTTCGAACCTTTTATAAATCACATCTATCATTTATATCAACGAGAAAATAAAGCTTATGTATTGTCACTTGTTGGTCCAAGTCAATGGGGAAGAACGAAACAACAATTCGACTTTATTGCAACTGTCCGTCTTTTAGCTGACCACACTTGGGATGTTTTGGAGCAGAATCCAGAGTTTGAGTTTTAATAATTAGACATTAGGACTATTGGATATTAAGACTTTAGGATATTAAGATTCTAGGACAATTAGACTTTAAGAATTAAGACCTTAAGATATCTGACAGAATGTTCCAATTTGAATACATTCAATTAAGTTGTTGAATCTTTATTTTTATTTTCACAAAAATCCATTCACTTTTCGTTCTTAACTTTTAGTTTTTCACTTTTATCTTACAAAAACCCATTCATTTTCTGAGGATTGGTTTTCGTCGTAAGTGTAGCCATCGACATTGTATAGTTTTAGCTCGTTGATGTCATTCAATTCATTTTGAATCAAGTAGCGCGCCATTGCTCCTCTGGCATGTTTTGCGTACATCATTACAATTGAAAATTTTCCATTTTTGAATTCTTTGAAAGTCGGTGTAATGATTCGATTTTTCATCTTCGTTTGACCAATTACTTTAAAGTATTCATGTGATGCTAAATTCACAATAATTTCTCCTTTTGAAAGTTCATTAGTTATAGCTTTAGCTACTTTATCGTTCCAAAATTGATATAAATTCGTTTGTTCTTCTAAAGGTGAAAATCGAGTTCCCATTTCTAGTCGATAAGGGTAAATTAAATCTGAAGGTTTTAGTACTCCATACAAGCCAGAAAGAATACGAATTTGTTCGTTCGCTTTTGTTATTTCATTGTTTGAAAGTGATGCAATATCTATACCTCGATATACTTCTCCAATAAAAGCAGAACCAGCTTGAATAAGTTTTTCATCTTCCGAATCTGATTTCTTCCAATTTTTGAAGCGAGTAACATTTAAATCAGCAATATCCTTTGAAACAGACATCAATTCTTGTAAATCTTTAGACTTGAGTTTTTTTATTCTATTAACAATCTTTGAACTTTCTTTTTGAAATACTGGAATTGTTGAGTCGCTTATATTTAGTGCGTTTTCGTTGATGCTTTTCGCTGGCGAGAGTAGAATTTTCATAACGCGAACATATATTTAATTTTTGGAATGTGAACAAGTATTTCTATAAAATGTTTTCTTATTTGCAATCGTAATAAATAGAATACTTAAATT
>RFNX01000647.1 GCA_009926905.1 Flavobacteriales bacterium | reverse complement strand
TACATGACGGTTTCAAATAAAATCTCACCAAAAGTACCATTGAAAAAAGTAAATAGTGGAATCGGTTCAGAAACTCTAGAACAACGTTTGCGCATCATTTACAAAGACAATTTTAAGCTCGAAAGATTCACTGAAGGCGATGTTTTTATTGCTCACTTAAAAATTAATTTACTTGAACACAAAGCTAAAATGCTTGCTATTGGATGATGAACTTTTGGGTTTGTCATTTCTAAAGTTAATTTGTGAGCAAATACCAGATATTGAGGTTGTTAAAGCGTTTAATAATCCATCTGTTTTTATTGCAGAATTTGAGAATTATGACTTTGATTTTTGTATTCTCGACATTGAAATGCCTGAAATAAATGGATTGGAAGTTGCAAAACACTTGCCAGAAAAACCTATTATTTTTACAACAGCTTACAGTGAATTTGCCGCCGACGCCTACGATTTGAATGCCATTGATTATGTGCGTAAACCTGTGAAAATTGAACGCTTACAGCAAGCGATTTCCAAAATTCAACAACTTCAATTAACAAAAAAAACGAAGAGACAATCGTTTCAAATCAATACCAATAAAGGAAAATCGATTGTTTTCTTTGATCAGCTTTTTTCAATTTCAACTTCAGAAATAGACAGTCGCGACAAAGATGCTCGATTAACAGATGGAAGCTCGTTAGTATTAAAAATATTTCATTTGAAAAACTAAAGCAACTCCTCCCTCCTACTGAATTTGTCCAAATCAATAAAAAGGAAATGATAGCAACTAATTCTATTTTATCCTTTACTTACGATCAAATTTTAGTTAAAGTCCCATTCGATAAAGATTCTCAAAAAAAATATGTTTTAAGTGAAGTGTTCCGAACAGATTTCATATTAAAAGTCAAAATATGACCTACCACTAATTTTTCTTGTCACGAATTAACACGAATTAACACGAATTTTTTTGTAATCTTAAATTCGTGTAAATAAACGTAATTTGTGACTGAAGAATTAAAGACCATTTTTTCACAAAACAACCCTTCTGTATTCAAGACTTGGTGCGCCGAAATTAATGACTAATCCTAAACTCAAACCTGATGCTTTTAAATAATTAAGTGTTTGCCCGATATGCTTGTCGTCAATCTTTTTGACACCTTTGACTTCAAGAATAATTGAATCATACACAACTAAGTCGGCAAAAAACTTATGTGGTAAAATAACTCCTTTATAATTTACATCATACATTTTCTCTCTTTCGTAACCAATAAAATGTTGATTAAACTCAAATTCTAATGCATCTTTATAAATTACTTCAGAAAAACCTGAACCCAATTCTCGATGTACATCCATCGCAATTCCTACCAATTTGTAACATTCTTCTTTGTAAAACATAGCTTTTTCTTATATAAGTTAGTGAAAAAGTTCATTTCAACAAACAGTAAAAGGATAGAAAATGAATTTCATTACAATTTTTATCTGCTTTATTTCATTATCATTTCTAGATGAAAAATAAATTCAAATACATTAGCATCTTTGCAAAAAAAATGCAATTATGGCTTTGAAGAGACTCGTTTTATTTCTTTTGCTAACAACATTTTATTTGAACCTAAGTGCTCAAAATTATAGTGTTGGAATCGGATTTTACCCAACAGGCGCTGAAGCTGGTTTTGGTTTGCGAACTTCAAAAAACAGTCGATTTTTTGCCGACATAAGAGTCACAAAAGCAAACCTCTACAAAAATCCAACTTCTGGCTCTTTTATCAACGAAGCTTCAGCCGTTTTTAGAATCGTACAATATCAAAAAGTTGAATTACATTTGGGGCTTGGAGCAAGAACAGAATGGAATTTCACTCCAAATCAATTGAATCGTTACGGTTTCATTGCTCCATTTGGAGTTGAAGCCTTTCCATTTCCATTTCAAAATGCAGGATTGTTTTTTGAAACAGGCATTTATTCAACATTTGCAAGCGATAAAAGTTTCAATTTTGGATTGAGAAGTGTAGCTGGATTTGTGTTTTATTTCATTAAAAAAGAAAAAGTATGAAAGCGTTTAAAAATGGGTTCTTTTATATTGCAATAATTGGTGGATTTTCTGCCTTGATGTATTGGATTGCTTTGAATGGTATTGATTTAGAGAAAGGTAGAAATATTATTTTACCTGAAAATCTGAAAGGGCATTGGCTGGAATTTCTGAACGCTATGATGCACAACATTCAGCATCCTTTAGCAATTCTCTTGGCGCAAATTATCACCATAATTTTAACTGCCCGACTTTTTGGATGGTTGTTTATGAAAATTGGTCAACCGTCTGTAATAGGTGAAATCATTGCAGGAATTGTCCTTGGACCATCATTAGTTGGATATTACTTCCCGGAATTTTCAGCTGCACTCTTCCCTACTCAATCACTTGGTAACTTGCAGTTCTTAAGTCAAATCGGATTGATTTTATTCATGTTTGTTATTGGAATGGAACTCGATTTGAAAGTGCTTAAAAACAAAGCGCACGACGCTGTTGTGATCAGTCATGCGAGTATCATCATTCCTTTTGCACTTGGAATGGGCCTTGCGTATTTTATTTACCAGTCTTTCGCTCCTGAAGGTATACAATTTTTGTCTTTTGGATTATTTTTAGGAATTGCAATGAGCATCACCGCGTTCCCAGTTCTAGCAAGGATAGTACAAGAACGTGGCTTGCATAAAACGAAATTGGGTACAGTTGTAATTACTTGTGCTGCGGCCGATGACATTACAGCTTGGTGTATTCTAGCAGCTGTAATAGCAATTGTAAAAGCAGGTTCTTTCGTTAGCTCTTTGTACATCATAGGAATGGCGGCGTTGTACGTATTGGCGATGATTAAATTGGTTCGTCCTTTCTTAAAGCGCGTTGGGGACTTACATAATTCCGTTGAAAATTTAAGTAAACCAATAGTCGCAATTTTCTTTCTGACGCTGATTATTTCCTCTTATGCTACTGAAATCATTGGAATTCATGCATTATTCGGAGCATTTATGGCAGGTGCAATTATGCCTGAAAACGTAAAGTTTAGAAATATTTTTATTGAAAAAGTTGAAGATGTGGCATTGGTCCTTTTACTTCCTTTGTTCTTCGTTTTCACAGGTTTACGCACTGAAATTGGTTTGTTAAACGATCCCTATTTGTGGCAAATTACAGGGTTAATCATTGCGGTTGCTGTAGTTGGAAAATTTTTAGGAAGTGCATTAGCAGCAAAATTTGTTGGGCAAAGTTGGAAAGATAGTTTAACAATTGGCGCTTTAATGAATACACGTGGTTTAATGGAGTTAATTGTTTTAAACATTGGCTTCGATTTAGGAGTGTTATCTCCAAAAATCTTTGCGATGATGGTGATTATGGCGCTTGTCACCACTTTTATGACTGGACCAACTTTGGATTTCATCAATTGGATTTTTAAGTCTAAAGAAAAAGAAGTTCCTAAAGAAATCAGTGAAATAAGTAAATATAAAATACTCATTTCTTTTGGCAATCCCGAGCGTGGTAAGTTGCTTCTGAGAATAGCTCATGGCTTGATTCGAAAGTTGAATGGAAATGCTTCTCTGACCGCTGTGCATTTTACTCCAAGCAATGAATTGTATCATTTTAATATTGAAACGTATGAACGTGACAGTTTTTCGCCTGTAGTGAAAGAAGCAAAACTCTTGAATCAAAAATTAACAACAATGTTCAAAGCTTCAGTGGATGTGGATACAGACATTGCAGATGTGGCAAATTCAGGTGATTACGATTTATTGATTATCGGCGTTGGAAAATCAATTTATGAAGGAACTATTCTCGGAAGATTTTTGGGTTTTACAACACGAATCATTAATCCTGACCGAATCATCAATCAAGTAACTGGGAGAGAAAGTATTTTTGAGAACTCACCTTTCGACGAACGTACTAAATCAATCTTAGCAAAAAGTAAAGTTCCTGTCGGTGTATTTATTGATAAAGGATTGGAGAAATTAGATCGAATTTTAATGCCAATTCATGCCGAACAAGACGCCTTTTTACTCAATTACGCACAGAAATTAATTAATAATTCAGAATCTCAAATAACGATTATCGACATGGGCGGAACTGTAAAAGATAGTTTTGTGCTTAAAGAAACGATTCGTGCAATTGAACAAAATGCTTCCAATCACATTCAATTAATTTCATCTAAGTCAATTGAAAATGAAAACTTTAGCCACTACGACTTAATGTTGATTAGTAATGAAAATTGGAAAGGATTAATCGATTCAAAAGACAGTTGGGTTTCAGAATTACCTTCTTGTTTGATTTTGAATGCGTAATTAATTGATACTATTGAAACTTTCAGTCCGTCATGGCGAATCAGATGTCAACTTTCAATTCTACATTCTAAATTCAAACAGCTCCCTCAATAATTATCTCCAACAAACTAGGATCCAACAAAGTACTTGTATCTCCCATGTTTGAAGTTTCACCTTCTGCAATTTTTCGCAAAATACGACGCATGATTTTTCCTGAACGCGTTTTCGGTAAACCCGGCACAAACTGAATTTTGTCTGGTTTTGCAATTGGCCCAATGATTCTTGAAACTGTTTGTATAATGTCTTGTTTCGATAAATTGGAATCGCCGTGTGAACTGTTGTAAATCACATACGCGTAAATTCCTTGTCCTTTGATATCGTGAGGATAACCCACCACAGCGCTTTCAATCACTCCAGCATGCATATTGATTGCATTTTCAACTTCAGCAGTTCCAATTCGGTGACCACTTACATTCAACACATCATCTACTCTACCCGTAATTCGGTAATCGCCGTCTTCGTCACGCATACAGCCGTCGCCCGTAAAGTATTTATTTTCATAAGTAGAAAAATACGTCAAACGGCAACGTTCATGGTCATTGTAAGTCGTACGAATAATTCCAGGCCAAGGAAACTTAATGCATAAATTTCCATTAACTCCATTTCCTTCAATTTCGTTTCCGTTTTCATCCACCAAACACGGTTGAATTCCAGGCAAAGGAAGCGTTGCATAAGAAGGTTTGCTTGGAGTTACACCAGCGATGTTTGAAATCATCACTCCGCCCGTTTCTGTTTGCCACCACGTATCCACAATCGGACAATTTCCCTTTCCAATGTTTTGATCGTACCAATGCCAAGCTTCTTCATTGATAGGTTCACCAACGGTTCCAAGCACTTTCAAAGAACTCAAATCTTTTCCGTTGACATAACCCAAACCAAAGCCCATCAAACTGCGAATTGCTGTTGGCGCTGTATATAAAATATCTACTTTGAATTTCTCAACAATTTCCCAAAATCTTCCAGCATCGGGCCATGTTGGAACACCTTCAAACATTAATGATGTTCCTCCAGCGCTCAATGGACCGTACATAATGTAACTGTGACCAGTAATCCAGCCAATATCAGCCGTGCAAAAATGAATTTGACCTTGTTGATATTGGAATGTATTTACAAAGGTATAATTAGCCCAAATCATATAGCCAGCAATGGTATGCACTACCCCTTTCGGTTTACCTGTGGAACCAGAAGTATAAAGAATGAACAAAATGTCTTCAGCATCCATTTCAACTGCTGGACAATCTGGATTTCCTAAGGTTTCTACTTTTTTGATTTCATCTTCCCACCAAACATCACGGCCTTTGATCATACTCACAGGAGTGCGAGTACGGGTGCAAACGATTACTTTTTTAATGGTTTTATTTCCAACTAAAGCATCATCAATCACACTTTTTAAAGGAATATCTTTTGCACCACGATAAGCACCATCA
>RFNX01000324.1 GCA_009926905.1 Flavobacteriales bacterium | reverse complement strand
TAAGGATGCTATTGACATGATCAAAGATTTGAAAAATGATGGTCTTTCTGAAGATTTAGCTAAAAACGCGGAAGAAGAAGTTCAAAAAATAACAAATACTTACATTAAGAAAGTTGATGAATTGGTAGAACTGAAAGAAAAAGATATAATGACTGTATAAAGTCAAGTGAAAGTTAGTTGAAGTCGGGTAGCGAAAGTTGTCTGACTCTTTTGTTTAACGGCCACCGAAAATGGAGCTTCCAACTCGAACTATGGTACTCCCCTCTTCTATTGCTAACTCATAATCGCCACTCATACCCATCGAAATTTCTTTGAACGAAGAATCATCTTTGAAAAATGAATTTTTAAGCTCTTGGAAAATTCCTTTCAAAGAAGCAAACTCAGCATGAACAACAGAAACATCTTCAGTAAACGAAGCCATTCCCATCACTCCTACAACTCGAATATTTTTAAAACTCTTGAATTCAGAACTAAATAAAAGTTCATTGGCTTCAAATAGATTTAAACCAAATTTAGTTTCTTCTTGAGCAATATGAAACTGTAAAAGGACGTCAATAACTCTTTTGTTTTTTTGAGCTTGTTTATCAATTTCAGCAAGTAGTTTCAAACTATCAACGGAATGAATCAAGTGAACGAAAGACGCAATATACTTCACTTTATTTGTCTGCAAATGCCCAATTAAATGCCAACAAATATCTTTTGGAAGCACTTCATATTTATCACACAATTCTTGCACTTTGTTTTCACCAAAATGTCTTTGTCCAGCATCATAAGCTTCTTCTAAATCAATAACTGGTTTCGTTTTAGAAACGGCAACTAAACAAACTTGTGAAGGAATTGTAGCTTTAATTCGAGCTAAATTTTGCGCTATCATTCGTTAATATTATAAATCGTAAGTCCGCTTCTCAATTTAGGTTCTACCCAAGTTGATTTTGGAGGCATATTCATACCATGGTCGGCAACTTTTTTCACTTGCTCAATTGTAGCAGGAAATAAAACAAATCCTACTGCAAATTTACCTGAATTGATTTTTTGCTCCATTGATTCAAGACTTTCATTTCCTGGAACAAATTCAATTTGATCGCTTGCTTTCAAATCTTCAATTCCAAGAATTGGTCTCAAAATAAGTTCTGTTAACAAGTCGCAATCCAAAGATTTTACAGGATGGGTTTCATCAATATAATAATCAAAAGGTTCAAAATCAAACCAACTTCCATGAACACAAATTGAAATGTGATGCTCTTCAGCTGGTTTTTCTGCTCCTTTAATTGCTGTTAAGTTCCCAACTGCCTTTAATGCGTGTAAAAAGCTATCTTCTTTATATCCGTTTAATGTTTTCACCAGACGATTAAATTCTAAAATTTCCAAACGTGTTTCTTCTACAAAAAAAGCAAGAAAATAATTAGAATTCTTTGTGACACCTGCATTTCGCTTTTTTCTTTCTTCAAATAATCTAACAGAAGAAGCTGAACGATGATGACCGTCAGCAATATAAGTCGCATCGACATCGTCAAAAGCATTTTTAAGAATCAAAGAATCATTTTCTGAAAGCACCCAAAGTTCATGTTTAATCCTATCTGTTGTTGTGAATTCATATTCTGGACGTTCTGATGTAAATTGTAACAGTTTTTTTTCAATAATTTCATTTCCTTTATATGACAACAAAACAGGTTCGGCGTTATATCCAACAACATCAAGATAAGCTGTAAACATTGCTTCACGCGAAGTTAAAGTTGCTTCGTGCTTTTTGATTTTATCTGATTCATATTCTTCGATGCTTGCTCCTGCAACAATACCAATAAAAGCATGCCCGTTTTTAGTTTGTCTATAGATGTAAATTCTAGGAGTTTCGTCTTGAATTAATATTCCTTCTTCGATGAATTCAATGTAACGCTCTTTTACTAAATTAAATCTTTCTATTGAATTGGGTTTAGTCTTAATATCGCTTCCAAATTCAGGATTAATTATGCGTAAAAAAGTAAATGGATTGTCGTCCAGTTTTGCTTTGAGAACGTTCTTTTTATATGAATAATATGGACGAGTCGCAACTAAATGAACTTTGTCTCGAACGGGTCGAATAGCTTTGAAAGGAGCAATTTCTGCCATGTTAATTAAAATTTATAGCTCACACCAAAACTTGGTAAAATCGGAAACTGATCAATTTGTTTACCAGTTATTCGGTTTACATAAAATACATTGTTACGATTATAGACATTCGTTACACTAGCAATCAATTCCATTGTGGTCTTATTTTTGAAATGAACTTGCTTTTTGAACGTAATATCTAAACGATGATAAGTTGGAAGTCTTTGACTATTGAAGGCTCCTAATAATGTGGTTACTGTCGCAGGATTGTTTGTGAGATAATCAGTAGTAACGCCATTTTGAAAAGTTTCTGCTTGATAATTTCCAGCATTTGGGGTAAACGGCAAACCTGAACCTAAATTCCATCTCATATTTAACTCCCAATCTTTTTTCTTCCCAAATAAATAAGATGCAACTAGATTGATGTTATGTCTTCTATCAAAAACTGGCGCATACTGAGAAAATCCATCCCAGCGTGTATTTTTACCCAACGAATAAACTCCCCATAAAAATAATCGATCTTTATTGTATTTAACTAAAAAGTCAACACCATAAGATTGGCCTGATTCGATGATAAAATCTTTTTTATAAACGTCGTCTATTAACTCAAATTGTGAGACGTCTTCGTATAATTTATTTTGATTGATGTTACTTAATTGCGAGAAGTATTTGTAATATCCTTCAATATTAATTGTTACAAATTTTCCTAAATCGTATTCAAAACCACCAATAGCATGCCAAGCATATTGCAATCCATTTTTTGTATTTTTTAATTGCTGAAATTCATTAACGAATTGCTCTTGTACATTAGTTGGAGCTGATAACAAACCATTGAATAAATTCACAACGTCTTTGTCCGATGAAGCTGAAGTAAAGTTTTGAGAGAATCGTCCACCTGAGAATTTGAATCTTAAGTTTTCAGAAGCATTGTATTTGAATCCTATTCTTGGTTCTGGTGAGATTGTATTCAAAGAAGCATATACTTGAACACGCATTCCTGTTTGAAGGACCCATCTTCTTGTAACTTTTCGATAATTGATATAAGTTCCAATTTCTGTTGTAAAATTAGATGCTTCAATTTTTCTTTTGGCTTCATTGTAAGTGACAAACTGCGTGTTGAAACCTCCAAGATTAAATCCATAACTTAATTCACTTTCGTTCTTCAAGAAAAAACTAAAATCAAAGCCTAAATCAAATCCGCCTATTTTTGAAAACCGTGGTTCTAAAGCTGTTTCTGCAAAAGTTGTTTGGAAATTACTCCCATTTACATGTCCACGTATAAAAATCGGCGATCCGCTTGGTACCATCACAAAATTTATCCCTCCACCAGATGAAACCCAGTTTAAATCAGCAACTGAGTAATTTACACTGTCGCGATTGTGAAATGCAAACGCACTGAATTTAGAACCTCCATCCGCTGTAAATGTAATTTTACTGTACAAATCTGTAAAATTAAAAGGTAATCCATTTCCATCATTAACTTTTGGATAAAGTGATTTTGAGGTGTAGTCTAACAAACTATGCTTAGCAGAAAAAACATAAGAACCAGCTCTAGGAGAATCTCCTTTCTTTTTTCCAATTGGTCCTTCAAGTACTAATTTTGCTAAAAATGGGGATGCTGAAACTTTACCTGAAAATTCTTTTCTATTGCCGTCTCGGTAAGTAATGTCCATTACAGAAGAAATTCTGCCACCGTATTTAGATTCAAAACCACCTGTATAAATGTCAACATTCTTAACTAATTCTGTTTCGAAAATAGAGAAAAATCCAATAGAGTGAAAAGGATTATAAACAGTCATTCCATCTAATAGCACTTTATTTTGAATAGGTGTTCCACCTCTAACATATAATTGTCCACCTTGGTCACCTGTTGTAATAACACCTGGAGTCACACTAAAAGCCCCAACAATATCATTTTCTGCACCATAACTTGGAATCCTTTCCAATCCTTTTTGATCCAATCGCAATTTTGAAATTCCTAATTCTGTTCTTTTGGTTTTGTTTTCTGCTGTAATTCTAACCTCATCGAACTCTTTTACATTTTCCTTAATGGCAAATTCAAATTTTACATCGTAAATTTTCTTTCCTTCTTTTAATTCAATGTTTTGGAATATTGTTTCATATTTGAAGTTTTCTAGCTTCAAAATAAATGTTCCTTTTGCTAATTTAGGAATCGAGAAAAATCCGTTGTTGTCAGTTACAGCACCAGCAATCAAGGTGCTATCTTTCTTTAATAATTTGATTTTTTCACCACTCATTGGTTCTCCATTTGACTTGTCGTAAATGAATCCACGAATTGTGTTTTCCTGAGAGAAACCTGTAAATGTTAAAAATACAAGCGTAAGTAATAAATAAATTCTATGCATTTGTTTGATTAAGAGTTCCCGAAATTAAGTAAATGAAATTAGATGGTTGACAATATTTGTTTTTGATTTTAATCTTTAACAACTTTGATTGTTTTTCTACCATTAAAATTTTCAACCTGAAGCAAATAGTTTCCATTTTCAAATTTTCTCAAATCCAATAGAAATTCAGTTGAAATAGATTTTACTTCCATTAAAATTCTACCATCAATATCAATTAATTTATAGCTTGTTTCCAATCCAAAATTATTTTTAATATTCAAGAAATCCTTTGTTGGATTAGGATAAATATTTAACTCTTCAGATATCAGTTCATTCGTTCCAGACGTAAATGTAAAAGATTGACTCAATGCACAAAAACAATATCCAGAAACTTCTACTTGATAAGTTACGCCTAAATCCATAGGGATGTTATAACATAGCTGTGTTTCATCTGGTATTGGTTGACCATTCATGTACCATTGGTATGATCCTCCTAAAAGGGAGGAACAATATACACCTGTTCCTTGATTTGGGTTATTTTGTATAACTATTGTTGGTGGTATTTCTAAACCAATTGACTGATTGACAGTTCCGTTTGTAGACTCCATTGCTTGAAAAAAAAGTTGATAAGATTGGCAAATTCCCTTTAATTTAAAATCCAACCAAGGATCAAGAATGTTGAATGTTGCAGTTTGTTGTTCCTCTCTTGTAATTGAAATATTGGTTGATGTAGTACTTTCGCCAAAATCGCAATTAAAATTGGTATTTGCGAAATAACAATGTGCTCCACCAGTAATTGAAATATACGCTTTACAAATACTATTTAATCCTTGATATATTGGAATATGATGGTCAGCAGGCGGAGTTACACCATCTGCTGTTCCTGAAAAAATTAGAGTTGGAACCCCAACATTTGGAGCCACAGTAATGGCAGATGGATTAGTTTCTGCTGGAGCCAATCCTACAACTGTTTGTATATGAGAAGTATTTAATGTGTTGGAAGCCACTAGAATTGCAGCTCCTCCACCCATTGAATGACCAATAATAGCTGATTTTTGAAGAATTTTACCATTAAAAATAGAGTTAACATCTGTATTTAAAGCTAATATTTTATCAGTTACTTGTTGTAAATCCATTGCAAAATCTCCATGACTTGGTGCTGGTATTAAGCTACCTTCTGTTCTTGGAAAGGCCAAAATATATCCTTTTGCAACATAATGCTGCCAAATATTTGAATAAGCATCCCACGACATTGCAAATCCATGACCAAATGTTATTACGGGGAATTGACCCGATGCAAGTGCTACATTATCACCTGTTGTCGTAGCTGGGTAATAAATTTCTGTTTGAATTTGTCTTCCAGGACCACCTCCTGAACCTGTACCTCCTGTTCTTGCAGGATCGTTAAAGGTTATGGTTGTGTGCCCGACTTGATATTGTGAGAATAATGCGAAGGTAAAACTACATGCAATAAATAGAAATAAAGATTTCATGTTTTAATTTTGAGTTTCTAAAGATAATAGTTTTCTCTGATTATTTATTATTTAACTCATCGCCCAATTACTTCGGTCTAAACTGCGATATTGAATGGCCTCTGCAACGTGTTGCGCTTTAATCCATTCAGAAGATTCTAAATCGGCTATTGTTCTTGCAACTTTCAAAATTCTATCGTAAGCGCGTGCAGATAAACCCATTTTTTCCATAGCATTTTTTAAAATCTTTTGACTTGATTCATCAACTTTGCAATGAATATCAAACTCATTTTTTGACATTTGTGCGTTGCAGTGAATTCCTTCATACAATTGATAGCGACTTTTTTGTAGAGTTCTAGCCTTTTCTACTCTTGCTCTTATTTCTTTACTTCCCTCACTTGGAATATCATTCGATAATTCATCAAAAGAGACAGGTGTAACTTCCACATGAATGTCAATTCGATCTAAAAGTGGTCCTGAAATTTTGTTTAAGTATTTTTGCACAACACCTGGACCGCAAACACATTCTTTTTCAGGATGATTATAATATCCACATGGACACGGATTCATAGCGGCAACTAACATAAAACCCGCAGGATAATCGATAGAGAATTTTGCGCGAGAAATATTCACCACTCTGTCTTCCAAAGGTTGACGCATTACCTCTAAAACTTGTCGTTTGTATTCTGGAAGTTCATCTAGAAACAAAACGCCATTATGAGCCAATGAAATTTCACCCGGTAAAGGATAACTTCCTCCACCAATTAAACCGATGTCTGAAATCGTATGATGCGGCTTTCGAAAAGGACGTTGCGTTATCAATCCAACTTGCCCTTTCACTTTTCCTGCTACACTATGAATTTTGGTTGTTTCCAAGGCTTCATCCATACTCATTGGAGGTAGAATAGTTGAAAGACGTTTTGCAAGCATTGATTTTCCTGCACCAGGAGGTCCAATTAATATCACGTTATGTCCACCTGCAGCAGCAATTTCAAATGCACGTTTAATGTTCATTTGTCCTTTTACATCGCGGAAATCAACATCGCAATTATCAATTAAGTACTCAAATTTCTTTAATACATCAATCTCGGTTTTTTGTAAGGTATTTTCCTCTTGATTAAAAAACGCAATCACCTCCGTTAATTTTTCGGCACCGTAAACTTCTAAATCATTCACGACAGCAGCTTCTTGTGCGTTTGCTTTTGGTACTATAATTCCTTTAAATCCTTCATGTTTTGCTTGTAAAGCAATTGGTAAAATTCCTTTTGTTGCTTGAATTGAACCATCTAATGATAATTCGCCAATTAATAAATACTTGTCCAATAAATCGATTTTGACTTGATCGCTCACAGCCAAAATTCCAATAGCAATAGGTAAATCAAAGACAGAACCTTCTTTTCGAATATCTGCTGGCGCCATATTTACCGTGATTTCCTTTCCTGGAAATTTTAAATCGTTGTTTTTGAAAGCAGCCTTGATTCTTTGTTGACTTTCTTTTACTGCGCTATCAGGCAAACCGACTAAATAAAAATTTACGCCAATTCCTAAATTGACTTCGACGGTGATTGTGGTTGCATTGATACCAAACACAGTACTGGAATAGGTTTTAACTAACATTTCACTTACGTTTTTATTGTTTATTTACATTAAGTTAGTGAAATAGTTGATTTCGAACAAGAAAAATGATGAGAAT
>RFNX01000089.1 GCA_009926905.1 Flavobacteriales bacterium | reverse complement strand
AAAACCAATACCGTTTCAAATGTTCCTCTATTACCGCAAGCAGAGGAAATCATTAAGAAATATGAGCAACATCCATACTGCTGCAAAACTGGAGTGTTACTTCCTGTAAAGTCTAACCAAAAGATGAATGCATACTTAAAGGAAATTGCATCTGTCTGTGGACTAAAAAAAGAGCTGACCATGCATATTGCCCGACATACCTTCGCTACAACGGTTACACTTTCTAATGGAGTGCCCATTGAAACCGTATCCAAAATGCTTGGTCATACTAAGTTGGTAACAACTCAAATTTATGCCAAAGTATTAGAAAATAAAGTGAGTGAAGATATGCAAAAATTGAAGGAAAAATTCACGTTGAAAATTCAACATCGGGACGCAATGTAAAATCATTTCGCAATTTTTCAAACGTAAAACCTCGAAACATAAAATTTGAGGTTATGAGTAAATACAATGAAATGTTTGTGTCGTACAATTTTGAAATTAGTGAATTGTACGTTCAGCGAACAGACAACAAAGAAAGAACAGGATTAATTGTAGAAATTAGTGATCTCACTTTGGAGAAAATGCGATGCGTATTTCACAACGAGGGATTTCAATCAATTAGCGATGAGGTAGAGTTTTTTAAAGCTATCAAACCTAAAATTGTAGCCCAACGAATTGCCAACAGTATGCTGCTGGATTTACAACTCAAACAACGCTTGAGCAGTGAAGAAGAATTCGAAAAATGCAAACAGGATAAACTGTTGCAACTTAAAATTTACTTCTCGGAATACGTTGAGTTTTACAAATACTTCAATTCTCAAAATACCTATCTTGATGAGCATTACTTCACGCTGAATGCTTCCAAAACAGATATTATAACCAAGATACTTCCCAATATTGACAAGGCATTTTCAACAGGTTATGATATGATTTTGGCGCACATATTGGCATGTGATATTTTAACCGATAAAGCAGAAATCCTTCATGAAAACGAATGGAAACCCGTGCCTCAATTGCAGTGGACTTCTGCAAAATATGACCTCGTTGAACTTGTACTTGCTCTCCACCATCAGAAAGTTTTTAATAATGGTAAAAGTGATTTAAAGGAAATTGCTTTGGCAATGGGTCAAATTTTCAATATGAACTTAAATGACATCAATAGAGCTTCTTTTTCAATAAAAAACCGCAAACGAGAAAGTAGCAAATTTTTACATGAATTAGCGAGTAATTTAAACCGAATCATTTCTGAATCAAATAGATAACAATTTAAAACACGGAAATTGTATGAATTACATCACATAATAAGGCTTAAAACATTTTATTTCAATCGTTTAACTATTAAATGTCACCAACAATTACCGAAACATATTTCATTCAATCGGTAGTTTACGCCCTAGATTCTTCCGCTTTACAAAACAATTATGCACCCCTTTCAATCAACTTGAATACTTAAAATGCGGCTTTTGAATCATTATACTACAATTCAATAATTTATTTCTGACAACTGCGGTAAAGTTGGATAATTGTGCTGTTTGACAGCCTGAAATTTGCCACTCGATATCAAAACTTTTAACATGCAAATTTCAGTAATTACCAAAGAAGACCTGGAGGAATTTAAAAACGACCTTTTGGAAGAAATGGAGAAAATCCTCAAGACTCACAAGAGCAAACCTGGGCAACAATCTTTCGGACAAATTCCGAAGGACAAAAGATGGATGAAAGCAACAGAAGCTAGAAAACTCCTGAGTATTTCACAAGGCACCTTTCACAAACTCAAAATCAATGGCATCATACCATATAGCCGTATCGGTAAGGTTTGCTTATTCGATTATGATGAGATTGTAAAAATTATCCAAGAAAAT
>RFNX01000493.1 GCA_009926905.1 Flavobacteriales bacterium | reverse complement strand
TATCATCTGCGAATAAGATATTGGAAAAAGCAAAAATGAAGTAATTCTTTTCAATGTCCTTCTTAGAGAATTATTGCACATTCCAACCCCTATCCGAAGAATTAATTAAAGTCAGTGAACCATTCGTTTGCGATGATAGCGACTTGTGTGATTTTTTCGCCAAAGACTTTATCAAATACAATCAGGACTTATTTGGTAAAACTTATTGCTTTACCTTAGACGAAAATCCAAGAAAGATTGTTTGCGCCTTTACAATTGCCAATGACAGTATAAAAGCTCAATTAATTCCTAAATCCGATCGTAACAGACTAACTCGGAAAGTTGCCAATCAGAAACGTGGTCTCAAAAGCTACCCGGCTGTTTTAATTGGTCGTTTAGGAGTTGCGATTGAATTTGAAGGAAAAGGTATTGGTCGAGAATTGATGGATTTTATTAAATCATGGTTCATTGATGCTAATAACAAAACTGGTTGCCGTTTTCTGGTTGTAGATTCATACAACAAAGAACATCCAATACGTTATTACACGAAGAACGGATTCAAATTTATTTTTGAGGATGAGGAGGAAGAAAAAACCTATTCAGGTATTGTTACAAATGAATCGCTTTATACCCGTTTGATGTCATTTGATTTGATTGTTATTTCGGGATAATCTTACATCCCTTCCTTCGGAAAATAATACCCCATCAGAATAATAATTAATCAACCCACCTACAACACTTAGTTTTTTACGTTTTCTATAAAAAAATTAAACTATGAAAATCACTTTATTCATGAAAGTTATTACGTTAATGCTTGTTGTTTTTCAATATTTTGGATTGAAAGCCCAAGTAATTCTAGATTATAATAATGTTTCCGCAACAATTTCGTCGAGCGGTACATTTTTCAATAATTTTAATGCCGGATTAGCCGGTTATGAAGTACCAAAAGGTTCAGGTTTTACGTCAATTTTTGGTGCACAATTTGTTTTTGGAGCCAAAGACGTAAATGATTCTATCTACATTACCTCTGGTGGGTATCCAAATAATCCATCAGATATATTTTCCGGACCAATTTCAACAGCTTATGCCGACAGCGCATATATCAATCGTTGGAAAGACAGAGTTTGGAAAATCTGTAAAAGTGATTTAGACCAGTTTAGACTTTGGTGGCTTTGTAACAATGGAC
>RFNX01000090.1 GCA_009926905.1 Flavobacteriales bacterium | reverse complement strand
ACAAATCGAATTCTGTCTCCACATAATTGTCATAGAATGCACTGTTTTGTTCTGGGTCGAGAACTTCGAGTAGGGCAGAAGAAGGATCTCCGTGATTACTTCGACCTAATTTATCGATTTCGTCTAAAACAAAAACAGGATTTGAAGTTTCAGCTTTTTTTAGATTTTGCATGATTCGTCCAGGCATAGCACCGATATATGTTTTACGATGACCACGAATTTCAGCTTCGTCGTGCAAACCACCTAAAGACATTCTCACGTATTTTCTGCCTAAAGCTTCAGCAATTGATTTACCCAAAGATGTTTTTCCAACTCCTGGAGGTCCATAAAAACAAAGGATTGGTGATTTCATATTTCCTTTTAACTTTAAAACAGAAAGGTATTCAAGGATGCGTTCTTTTACTTTTTCCATTCCAAAATGATCGCGTTCAAGAATTTTTCTAGCGCGAACCAAATCCAAATTGTCTTTTGTGTATTCTCCCCATGGCAAATCTAATATCAAATCCAAATAATTCATTTGTACCGTATATTCAGCTCCTTGTGGATTCATTCTTTGCAATTTTCTAACTCTTTGGTGAAAAGTTTTTCAACGATAGCATTCCATTTTTTCTTTTTCGCACGTTCTTGAAAATCTCTTGCATCTTGAACTTGGGGATTGTCACCTAGCTCGTCTTGAATTGTCCGCATTTGTTGGTGCAAGAAATATTCGCGTTGCTGTTTATCTAAATCTTTGCGAACTCTGTTTTGAATTTCGTTTTGCATTTCTAACATCTGAACTTCCAATGTCAAATGCTCCAACACTTTCATAACACGTGTGTGCATGTCCATTTCTTCCAACATTGCTTGTTTTTTTGCAACGTCAGCATTCATATTTGAAGAAATGAAATTCACTAAAAACGTAGGGCTGTCGATGTTTCCAATAGCAAATTGAGCTTCAGAAGGAATGTTTGGACTGTCGCGAATGATTTGTAACGCTAAATCTTTGATGGTTTTAAACATCATGTCCAATTCCTTATTTCCTTTTTCTACGGGTAATTCAGAGAGAACATTGACGTTTGCACGCATATAAGGCTCTGTTTGTGTTGGTTCAACAATTTCAAATCTTCTTTTTCCTTGAATGATAACAGTTGAACTTCCATCAGGCATTTTCAATAATCGGATGATTTGTGCAACAGTTCCAATTGTATGTAAATCTTCAAAACCTGGTGTTTCTTCTTCTTGATTTTTTTGAGAAACAACTCCGATGATTTTGTCTCCTTTATTTGCTTCTTGAATTAATTTGAT
>RFNX01000307.1 GCA_009926905.1 Flavobacteriales bacterium | reverse complement strand
TCTGCTTGCGCAATAGCATCTTGAATTAAATCTTTATCTTTTTCTATCAACATTACATTAAAAATTTACATCAGGAGATTTTTCTGCCCCAACTTCTCCTTTAAATCCACTTTTCTTAGGAAATTCTTCTTTACTTAAAAACATTCTATTAAAAAAACCTCTTAAATGAACATTATATTCTTTAACAGACTCATTAAAAAGTTCTCTTGCTCTTTGAGTTTCGTTTTCAGTGGACTGAAGCTGATCTTGGAATTTTAAAAAATTTTCAGTTGAACGGATTTGTGGATAAGCTTCATACGCTAAGTTGATAGCAGTATTAATTTTCTTACCCATTAACTCCATGTCCTCAGGTGTTTTAGCATTAACTATTCCTGCTCTTGCTTGAGTAACATTAGTTAATATCCTCGTTTCGTTTTCAGCTGACCCTTTAACTGTTTTAACTAAGTTTGGAATTAAATCGAGTCTCTTTTGATAAATGGCTTGTACATCTTCCCATTTATTATTTACCTCCTCTTGCAACTTCACAGCTTTGTTGTAGGCATTGTAATATCCTAAGAAAGCAAACAAGATAACAGCGCCAATAACGCCTAAAATAACATAACTACGTTTCATTTTTATAAATTTAAAGTCAAATGTATTTAATTTTCGGATTATGAATTTTCCGTTAACGAAAAATGTGAATTTTCTTTATTTAAGTTTCAAAAAGGATTAATTTCCAGAATGCAATGCAACCACATTTCCTTCTGAATCTTCAAAAAACGCCATGTAACCAGTTTCTGGATTAATAAGTGACTTTGGCATTGTAACTTTTCCACCAGCAGCTTCGATTTTATCCAATACAATCTGTAAATCTGGATTCGCATTCAAATAAATGATAGAACCAGTTTTACTCGGCGTGTGATAGGGACTTTTTACAAGAGCACCACTTGATTTAGGACTTTGAGAAGGAAACATCAACATGTCCATTCCCATCATTTCCGTTTGAAATAATTCAATATCCAAAATTGTTTCATAAAACTTTTTCGCACGAGCGACATCCGTAATAGAGATTTCAAACCAGTTCAAAGCGTTTGTTGCAGCACTTAATTTTTCCATTTTGTAGTTTTTTAAGGTTAGTAATAATGTAAAATATTGATTCTAAAGGTATAAATTTTATTCAATATTTATTCGACAAGGTGAAATTAAAAAAAAGATTAATAAATAATCAAAATAAATGACTAAAAAATAAACAAATATATTTTTTTTGTACATTTGTAGAACCAACGATATGCAGCGCAAGTAACTTTTAGTACACCTTTTAAATGAATAAAAAATGGCTATAAAGCGCTCAATAGTTCACATGGATTTAGATACGTTTTTCGTTTCTTGTGAACGCCTTTTAGATAGCCGATTGAATGGAAAACCGATATTAATTGGCGGAACAAGCGATCGCGGTGTGGTTGCATCATGTAGTTACGAAGCACGAAAATTTGGTGTTCATTCTGCAATGCCAATGAAAATGGCGCGTGAGCGATGTCCTGAAGCGATTATTATTAAAGGTAGTCACGATACCTATTCAAAATATTCGCGATTGGTAACAGATATTGTGAAAGAAGCTGTACCTGTTTACGAAAAATCATCGATTGATGAATTTTACATGGATTTGACAGGAATGGATCGATTTTTTGGCACGATGAAATATGCTTCGGAATTACGCCAACGGATTCTTCGTGAAACGGGATTGCCGATTTCCTTTGGTTTATCTGAAAATAAAACGGTTTCAAAAATTGCTACAGGCGAAGCAAAGCCGAACAATCAGATGAAAATTGACTACGGTTGCGAGCGAACGTTTTTATCGCCTCTTTCCGTTCGGAAAATCCCAATGGTGGGTTTAAAAACGTATCAAACGCTTTGTCAGCTTGGCGTTCGGAAAATTCATACAATTCAGGAAATGCCTGTGGAAATGATGCAAAGCGCTTTAGGTGAAAACGGAATTGCGATTTGGAAAAAAGCTCAAGGCGTTGATAATTCGCCTGTTGAACAATATAGTGAACAAAAATCTTTGTCAAAAGAACGCACATTTGAAACAGATACGATTGATGTGCAACAATTGAAAAGCATTCTTGCTGCGATGACCGAAAATTTGGCTTTTCAATTGCGTAAATCTAAAATGTTAACGGGTTGTGTCACAGTAAAAGTGCGTTATTCTGATTTTCAAACACAAACCTTGCAAAAGCAAATTTCATACACGTGTGCCGACCACGAATTATTGCCAATTGTTACTGAATTATTTGGTAGGCTGTTTAATCGGCGAATATTAGTTCGCTTGATTGGCGTGCGATTCAGCTCTTTAGTTTCTGGGAATTATCAATTGAGTTTGTTCGACGACCAAGTAGATTATACGGCACTTTACAACGCCATGGATCAAATTCGGAATCGATTTGGAGACAAAGCAGTCTTGAGAGCAATAGGTGTTTCTTCGAAAAAATAGGTGCAACATCGAATGAAAACACATTCACATTTCAGTTTGAGATACGGGATTCTGTCCCCTGAAGAAATTGTCGATTGGGCGATTGAAGCAGGATATCCATCTGTTTTTTTGGCTGACATCAACTTCACAGGTTCAGCAATTGCTTATACGAGAGAAGCGCAACAGAAAGGAATTCATGCCGTTTTTGGCGTTGAATTAAGAAACGGAATGGAAATAATTTCTACGCTGATTGCTAAAAACAATGACGGATTCCAAGAATTAAACGATTTCATTTCGAGTCACTTACACCAACAACTTCCTTTTTCAAATGAATTACCTGATTTTGAACATTGCTACATTGTTTATCCCATTTCAAAAATTCCGAAAACATTAAAAGCGAATGAATTCATTGAAATGAAAGCCAGCGAATTGAATAAATTACAAGGTAAATTAAAAAAACTTGATTTCAATAAAATCATAGCCTTGGAACCGATGACTTTTCGCTCCAAACGGGATTTTAATACTCATCGTTTATTGCGAGCAATTGATAAGAATCTTTTACTTTCAAAACTTCCATTAACAGAACAAACCAATGAAAACGAACGCTTTATAACTTATGAAGAATTAAAATTGGCTTATCAATATTATCCTGAATTTTTAGAGCGAACGTTTGAATTATTCCAATCGTGTAAAGTCAGTTTTGATGTTGGGGAAGATGCAAAACCACAAAATCTAGCCACTTATACTGACAGCAAAGCAAACGACGAATTGCTTTTGCGCGACTTGTGTATGAAAGGTTTGCCTTATCGTTATCCAGGTTTAACTTCTGAAATTGAGGCACGAATTGACAAAGAAATTAAAGTTATTGCTCAAAAAGATTATTTGTCCTACTTTTTAATTGCTTGGGATTTTACGTCTTATGCGCGCTCGAAAGGCTATTTTTATGTAGGTCGTGGAAGCGGCGCCAATAGTTTGGTTGCTTTATTTATTGCGGATTACCGACGTTGACCCCTTGGAATTGGATTTGTATTTCGAGCGTTTCATCAACATGTATCGAAAAAATCCTCCTGATTTTGATATTGATTTTTCGTGGCGCGACAGAGACGATGTGATTCGCTATATTTTTGAACGTTTTCCTAACGCAGC
>RFNX01000269.1 GCA_009926905.1 Flavobacteriales bacterium | reverse complement strand
ATTCTACGCGAATCCGATATACCTCAATCCTGCTTTGGCTGGCGCTAGTGGTTGTCCAAGAATTGCAATAAATTATAGAAATGAATGGCCTCAATTGACTGGTAATTATGTGACTTATAGCGCTGCTTTTGATACCTATGCTAAAAGTATTTCTGGTGGAATTGGTATCATTGCCACGCATGACCAACAAGGGCAAGGTACAATTCAAACTTCCACAATTTCAGGGATTTATTCTTACAACTTAAAAGTGAATCGTAAGTTCGCGATTATGTTTGCTGGAAAAGCAGGCTACGCTCAAAAATTCTTAGACTGGAGTAAATTGACTTTTGGAGATATGATTGACGCACGTCGTGGCTTCATTTATCAAACCGGAGACGTACCAAGAGGAAATGGACGAAGAGGATATTTTGATGCATCTGCTGGAATTATTGGCTATGGACGAGGATTCTATTTTGGATTTGCAGCAAATCACTTAAATCGTCCCGATGAATCAATGATTTTAGGAACATCAAGATTACCAATGCGTTTTACTGGACATGCTGGTGCTGAAATCAAAATTGGTGGACGAGGCCGATATACAAGCACAACGAGCATCATGCCAAATATTATTTATCAATATCAAAATGGTTTCCAAGAGTTAAGTATTGGAACTTATATTAAATATGGAAACTTTACTGTTGGTGCTTGGTACAGAAATCGCGATGCGTTTATTTTATGTTTTGGAATCACAACAGAAAAATTCAAATTAGGATACAGTTACGATTTAACTGTTTCTAAATTAGGAAATGGAGTTTCTGGTGGATCACACGAAGTATCAATGGGAATCAATTTGAAATGTAAGAAAAGACCGAAAAACTTCAGAAGAATTTCTTGTCCTAGCTTCTAATTAGAGATAATTTGGAAAGTAATTTTAAAGAATAGTTTCCTTACTTCAAAAACTCTCTAAACCATAAACCACTCTCTTTGATGGTGCGTTTTTGGGTTTCAAAATCGACGTGAACTAATCCAAAACGGGGTTTAAATCCTTCGCTCCACTCGAAATTATCTAACAAAGTCCAGCTGAAATAACCTGCGATATTGATACCTTCATTTTTGGCGCGAAGCACTTGTTCTAAATAACGTTGGTAGTAATCAACCCGTTGAAAATCCTTAACAGCATTGTTTGCAACGACATCTGGAAACGCTGCTCCATTCTCGGTTATGTAAATCTTGTTCACACCTTTATATGCTGCAAATTGCTTGATGATTTTATAAATTCCTTCGGGATAAACTTCCCAATTCATTTCTGTAATTTCTTTTGCATCACGATCTTTAGGACTCACCTCCATGCCTTTAATAAACGGAATTAAACCGTTTTTTTTAATAACTTCTCTTGTGTAATTTTGAACACCAATAAAATCAAAATCGAATTTCAGTTTTTCCATATCGCCTTTTTGAACATACTTTTTTATTCCTTTCAAAACGGGCAAACTTTCAACTGGATACCCCATTCCCAAAGCGGGCTCAATAAACAAACGATTCAAAAGAACATCCCAACGTTCCATAGCCTTACCATCGCGTTTTTCGTCTTTCCAAGGTTCGACATGTGAGCATGAAAAAGTGGTGCCAATTTGCGCATCAGGAACGTTTTTACGAATAATTCTAGCTCCTTCTGCTTGACAATAAGCTGTATGATGTACAGCAGGTAAAAAGTTTTTGAATCCTCTTTTTCCAGGAGCGTGATAGCCAATTAAATATCCAAGTGCAGTAAACGACATCGGTTCATTCAGGACCATCCAGTTCTTAACTTTTGAACCAAAATTTTTCGTTAGTAATTCTGCATATTCGGAAAACCATTGAATGACATCGCGATTCACCCAACCTCCTTTATCTTGTAAAGCTTGAGGCAAATCCCAATGATAAATGGTCATCCAAGGTTCGATTCCATTTTCTAAACATGCATCAATAATTTTGTGGTAAAAATCAATACCTTTTTGGTTCACAGTTCCTGTACCATTAGGTAAAACGCGGCTCCATGAAGCACTGAACCGAAAAACTTTCATATTCAAAGATTTCAGAATCGCAATATCTTCCAAATAATTATGGTAAAAATCACAAGAAACATCGCCATTGTGACCGTTTTTGATTTTCCCTTTTTCGTGCGTGAAAGTATCCCAAATCGAAGCACCTTTTCCATCTATACTATGCGCTCCTTCAATCTGATAAGAAGCAGTTGCAACTCCCCATTTGAAATCAGGACCAAAATCCAACTTCGACATCGAATTATATTTCAAAACATTTCCAAAAGCCTTTGTTGGCATTACTGTCGCTGCTGCTGAGGACATTAAAATTAAACGAAGAAGTTCGCGACGATCCATTTTTATGATGTTTGATGTTGAATTATTAATGTTGAATAGAACGACTGATTTTGTTAAATTAAGTTATCTATTCTTGTTTCAAAGATATTAAACTACTTGGAATACAAACAACTGATTCAAAATTCAACACTAACAATTAAGAATTCCTCAAAGTAATTCGAAACTATTGCTACTTCAACGGAAAGTTTTTCTATTTTTGGCAAAAATCAAAATTTATGAATATTAAAGGTATTATTGCTATTTCTGGTCGACCAGGTCTTTTTAAAGTTGTTGCACAAAGCAAAAACAGCGTAATCGTTGAATCAATGATTGACAAAAAACGTTTTCCAGCTTATGCTTCTGAGAAAATCTCAACTTTAGAAGATATTAGCATTTTTACTTATGACGAAGATGTGAAATTGACTGATTTATTGAAAACAATCTTTGAAAAATATGAAGGTGGAGAGTGTATTTCACACAAATCAGATGCAAAAGAACTAGCCAAAACATTAACTGAAATACTTCCTAATTACGACCAAGAACGTGTTTATCCTTCTGACATTAAGAAAATTTTTCAGTGGTACAATTTGATTCACGGCGCAGGTTTAATGATTGTTGAAGAAGAAACAACGACTGAAGAAGTAGCTAAAGAAGCTGAAAAACCTTCGAAAGAAGTGAAAGAAGTAAAAGTTAAAAAAGAAGAAACAAAGAAACCAATTGCCGCAGCACCCAATAAATCTGCGAAACCAGCTAATGTAAAAAAAGCTGCTCCCGTTAAAACAGGTGTTTCGAGAGGGAAATAAAATTTAACTATAAGTTAATAGTGAAAAGATAAGAGTTAAGAACTAAGATTAGTGATTAGCTCTTTTTTTTTGAAACTGAATTTTTAACTATTACTACTAAAGCTAATACCTAATTCACTTTTAAACTATTAACTACTAAAACTATTGCCTTCAATAACTATTGCCTATTCGCTCCTTACTAATACCTACTTGAACTATTGCCTAATTAAACTATTGCCTATTCACTTTCATACTATTGCCTAATTAAACAATCGCCTAAAAATGAAAATAGAAAAAAATCCAAGAAAATTCATCGCTGAAGATTTAAAAATCAATGCATGGGAAGATATAAAAACGTACTTCGACAATTTGTTGAATCGTGAGTTGAATACGAAAGGAGATTTTGAGAAATGGTTGGAAGACCGCAGTGAATTGGATGCCGTTTTGGAAGAAGATATGGCTTGGAGATACATTCGTATGTCAATTGACACTACAAACGAAGAGTTTTCAAGTGCTTACAACTCATTTGTAACGAAAATACAACCTGAATTGGCGCCATTGGACGATCAGTTGAATCGCAAATTGGTGGATTGCCCATTCAAAGATGCATTCAATAATGATGAAGCGTACAAAATTTATTTTCGTGCAACAGAAGTTCAATTGAATTTGTTTCGCGAGGAAAATGTAGCAATCGAAGCAGAATTAAATGAGAAAGCCCAGCAATATGGTGCGATTAGCGCTGCACAATCAATCGAGCACAATGGTGAAAAATTGACGATGCAAAAAGCGGCTCAGCTACTTAAAGAACAAGATGAAAACTTGCGAAAAGAAGTATTTGAAAAAATCGCAGCTCGAAGACGAGAAGATACAGAAAAATTAGATGTGCTTTACACCGAATTGATTCAAAAACGTCATGTATTAGCTGTGAATGCTGGTTTTGAGAGTTTTGTGGATTACAAATTTCAAGCACTAGGAAGATTTGATTATACGAAAGAAGATTGTTTTGCTTTTCACAATGCTATAAAAACATTGATTGTTCCGATTGTAAAAGAAATCCAGCAAAAAAGACTTGTACTTTTAGGAAAAGATAAATTTAAACCTTGGGATGCTGAAGTTGATCCTGAAGGAAAAGCACCGTTAAAACCATTCCAAACAGGCAAAGAAATGTTGGAAGGAACAATTGGTGTTTTCGAGAAAATTGACCCTTATTTCGCGGATTGTTTACGCACGATGGACGAAATGGGACATTTGGATTTAGATTCTAAAACTGGAAAAGCTCCAGGTGGCTACAATTATCCCTTGTATGAAATTGGCGTGCCATTCATTTTTATGAATGCCGTTGGTGCACAGCGCGATTTAGTAACGATGGTTCACGAAGGCGGTCACGCAGTGCACTCGTTCTTGAGTCGTGACCTGAAATTGACTGGATTCAAAAATTTACCTTCAGAAGTGGCGGAATTGGCATCTATGTCCATGGAAATGTTGACAATGAACTATTGGGATGCATTTTATCCGAATGAAGACGACTTGAAACGCGCAAAACGCGAACAATTAGAAGACATTCTCAAAATTCTCCCTTGGATTGCACAAATTGATGCGTTCCAGCATTGGATTTATACAAATGTGAATCATTCTGTAGCTGAACGTCATGTATTTTGGCAACAACTTTCTAAGGATTTTGGCACTGGATTGACTGATTGGACAGGCTTCGAAGATCAAATAGCGACATCTTGGCAACGTCAATTGCATTTGTTTGAAGTTCCATTTTATTATATTGAATATGGAATTGCGCAACTGGGTGCTTTGGGCGTTTGGAAAAATAGCATTACCAATTTCGAACAAGCAGTGATTGACTACAAAGAAGCGTTGAAATTAGGCTACACGAAATCCATACCTGAAATTTATGCAACTGCGAATGTGAAATTTGATTTTTCAGAAAATTACTTGAAAGAATTGGCTGACTTTATTCAGATGGAATTGGGGAAGTATTGAAAATGTCTAACGTAAGTTATGTTTTTTCGGTTTATTGAAACACAAATTTTTACAATTTCTCTGGCATCTTTTTTTTCAACAAAATAAACTTTTACAATTAATTGCATTTAGGAAAATTTAAAATACCTTTAAAGAAAATACTGGGTCATGCAAATTTCTTTTATTCTTCTTGCAATTGTTATCGTTTTACTAGGATTATCTGTTTTCACAGTGAAGCAAGGTACAATTGCGGTCATCACTATGTTTGGTAAATACAAACGCTCGCTTCCTCCTGGTTTGCGATTCAAAGTACCTTTGATTGAACAAGTTACAAAACGCATTTCCATTCAAAATCAAAGTATAGAAATGGAATTTCAAGCGGTAACAATTGACCAAGCGAATGTCTATTTCAAAAGTATGTTACTTTACAGCGTAATGGACGCAGAAGAGGAAACTATCAAAAAAGTGGCCTTTAAATTCATTTCCAACAAAGATTTGATGCAAGCATTGATTCGCACCATTGAAGGTTCCATTCGTTCGTATGTTGCGAGTCAAAAACAATCTGAAATTCTTGGTTTGCGCCACGAATTGGTTGAAAATGTGAAAAAGTCAGATAGATCATACGCTTGAAACGTGGGGTTACCACTTACTCGATTTGCAAATCAACGACATCACTTTTGATGCAGCAATTAT
>RFNX01000560.1 GCA_009926905.1 Flavobacteriales bacterium | reverse complement strand
GCAAGTACGCGAATCGATTGATTTATTGACAAAACAAGGATTTGGTCGCGATTCTTGGACTGATAAATTAGGATTGCCATTCTACATTCATCGCAGTTTTTCTTGGTTGGTTTTGATTTTATTGACTTTCATTGCTTGGAAAAATGAAAAAACGAGTAAATACCTTTCCATTCGTTTTGCGATTATCGTTCTTGGAATTGAATTGGTTTCTGGAATTTTGTTGGCATATGCTGACATGCCTGGATTAGTTCAAACGTCACACTTGATTTTTGCTTCCATTTTATTTGGAATTCTTTGGATGGGAACGCTGCGGTTTAAAAATTTAAAAGTTTAAAAAACATTAGACGTTCACTAAAAAGCATTTAATTTGAAATCTATTTCGCTTTTATTATTGCTGTTAATATTCAATTTTAATGCAACTGGAGGTAAAACATATAGTTTAACTATCCGAGTTCAAGGTAGGTCAAAAAACATTGTTGTTGCAGGAGCAAAAGTTTTTACAACAATTGGTGGTAATCGGCAACTAGCAGGTATAACAAATGTCAATGGAATACTAATTATCTATAATTTAACCGCAAAAAACATAAAAATTGAAGTGACCGATCCTAAAGGATATTTTAGAGATGGCGAGGTTTATTTTAGTAATCCAAAACTTAAAAATACTTCTGAATACATTTGGGTAAACTCGACTTATTTAAAAGAAAAAAAAGCTTGGAAAATCATCGACGAACAATATGGTGGCATTGATAATGTTGTGGAAGAATACATGAAAGACACCTCAAACTTTGAATTCCCTAAACCAATCGGGGGAATAGCAGAAATGATGAAATTCATTCAATCAAATCTAGTTTATCCTCAAGATGCAATTGAAAACAATGTGCAAGGAAGGGTATTTCTTTCATTTATAGTCCAAGAAGATGGTCAAATCACTCATGTAAAAGTGACTAAAGGAGTTTCAGATATTATTGACGATGAAGCAATTAGAGTTGTTCGGTTTATGAAAAAAATGGAACCTGCCACATACAAAGGAAAGGCAGTGAAATCAAGTGTTCAAATGCCAATATCTTTTAGTTTAAATTAGGAATAAATTTGACACTTTAGTTTCTTCTTAATTCAAAATTAAACATCAATCATTAAAAATTAGATCTAGTTTTTCCCAAAGCTCCACTCTCCGCTTTTCATGCGGTTGTATTCGCGTGCTAAATACGCTAACTGAATACGCAAGGAATCCAATGCTTCTTCTGTTTCAGCGCTGATTTCTTGTTTGCGCATTTTCAATTGCAATTTCATATTCATTGCGTGCAACAAAACCTCCACATCGTGGCGCGTTTGCATTTTCGATTTTTCTCTGAATTCGTTTAAAGAAGTTGCTGAATTGTCGCACAGCGTTTTGTACTTCTCGTCATTTACGATAGTCAGTAAAGTATTGTGTAAATAAATCAACTCCAAAATAACTTCACGAACAGCTTCCACGTGACCTTCTTTTTCCAAACCGCTTACTTTCATTTGACGAATCATATCAGCATACCATTCACGGTATTCATTCAAATAAGAAGGATTCGGAATGCTTGGTTGAATGAAAGTTGTCATCAGTTTATCCAAATCCAATTGGAACATGCGAATGATTTCTTCAATTTGAAACATGTAGAGTAAATACTCAGCGATGTTCTCCTTTAGTTTTTGAGCAGCTATAAGCATTATTTCAACTCTTTTTCAATCTGTGCTTGGTTCTCGTTTAAGAAATTGATGAATTCAGATGTTACGTCCATGCTTGGATTGATGTAGTTCAATTGCCCGCCATCGCCATGAATCAACAAAATATCGATTTTATGTTTCTCACAGTATTTTTTACCCAAAGCTTCGATTTTCTTATTGATTCCTTCCAAGCGTTTTAAAGTTTCTTCTTCCAATCGTGCCCCTTCCGTTTGTTGGTATTGCATGATCACAGATTCCATTTGCTGTGCTTTTTGTTGCGCTTGAGCGATTTCGTTTTGAGAAAGCAAACCGTTTCTAGCCTCTTGATCTTTGCGCTCTAAATAACGTTGGTATTCATTTGTACGACGTTGAACTTCAGCTTGAAATGCTTTTTGTTTTTTTGTCACCAACGCATCTTCTTTTTTGTAATAGTCGAATTTCTCTTTTATGCTATCGTTGCTGTAATATGCAATCACGAGTCCTTTCATATCGCGTTGCGCAACTTTAGGTGTAGAATCTTTAGTTGGTTTTGTTTCTTTTGAACCACAAGCCACTAAAAAAGCAGCTGGAATTATAAGTAAAGCAAGGAATTTATTCATAGCAGATTATTTATTTTGTAATTTATCGAAAGCATTTTGCCAATCAGTTCGCATGGCA
>RFNX01000518.1 GCA_009926905.1 Flavobacteriales bacterium | reverse complement strand
ATCCAAAGGCATTCGATGGAACACCAATCGTTGCAGAAAAATACCTTGAACGTTCGAACCAAATTGCACTTGAAATGCTCTTTGTTTTTTCTTTGGTTGATTAAATTTCTTCCGAATAATAATCGTTCGCAATGAAATAATCCAACATCGCTTCTTTGATTAAATGTTGTTGATCGTTATGAGTCAACGGAGGTAATTCCTTCACTAATTTGAAATGCGGCCATTCGTCTTCGTCCTTTCCAACAAATTCATAATGACCATAAGGTTCCAAAAGCGTACAAATCGCAATGTGCAGTAAATCTGTTTTCTCTTGTTTTGTGAAATTCTTATAACCAATTCCCAACTCATTTACGCCAATCAAAAACAACAAGGCTTGTACATCCATTCCTCCTCCGAAATCTTTTTCGAGATGAGTTTTTAATTTTTGAAAGCGCAATTCAACATCATGATCCATGTTACAAAAATAGAGTAAAATATAATAGTGGGTTGTTATTACGTTCTGTACTTTCGAAAACCATCCTTTTATTTATAAGCTAAATCAATGACCGTATAGAAACAATCAATATTATGTAACATTCCACAGTCTGTACCTTCGTACTTTACCAATTATTAATTAATTTCTAAATTATGAAACAGTTATTTTTAATGCTTTTCTTAGGTCAACTTCCTTTGATATACGCACAAGATTCTGCCCAAAGTTCAGGTAAATGTCCCATGGGACATGGCGTGGCAACAGGAGCGCAGACGGGTATAAGTTCGACAGAAAAGAAGACTAATTTGCCATCAGATTCAGTTTTGAAAAAACAAGGAATGAATGGAACAAACAATAATGATTGGTGGCCAAATCAATTGAACTTGTCCGTTTTGCGTCAAAATTCTTCGCTCTCTGATCCGATGGGAGAAAATTTCGACTACCGAAAAGAATTTCAAAGCTTGGATTATGTTGCATTGAAAAAGGATATTCGTGCCTTGATGACACAATCACAAGACTGGTGGCCTGCTGATTTTGGTCATTACGGACCATTTTTCATTCGTATGGCTTGGCACAGTGCAGGAACTTACAGAACAGGAGATGGACGTGGTGGTTCTTGTGCAGGACAACAACGATTTGCACCTTTAAACAGCTGGCCAGATAATGCAAACTTAGACAAAGCAAGACGTCTTTTGTGGCCAATAAAACAGAAATACGGAAAGAAAATTTCTTGGGCAGATTTAATGATTTTGACAGGAAACGTTGCGCTTGAAGACATGGGATTCAAAACGTTCGGTTTCGCTGGTGGACGTGAAGATGTGTGGGAACCGGAGTCGAATGTATATTGGGGAAAAGAAAAAAAATGGTTAGATGACCAACGTTATTCCGATGGTCGCAAGTTGGAAAACCCGTTGGCCGCTGTTCAAATGGGATTGATTTATGTGAATCCAGAAGGGCCAAACGGAAATCCAGATCCAATTGCTGCAGCAAAAGACATTCGTGAAACGTTTGGAAGAATGGGAATGAACGACGAAGAAACGGTTGCACTAATTGCGGGCGGTCATACCTTCGGAAAAACGCATGGCGCAGGACCAGCAAGTAATGTTGGTGCAGAACCAGAAGCAGCGCCAATCGAAGAACAAGGTTTGGGTTGGAAAAGCACTTACGGAACTGGAAAAGGAAAAGACGCCATCACTTCAGGATTGGAAGTTACGTGGACTTCAACGCCAACGAAATGGAGCAATGGTTTCTTTAACTTACTATTTAACAATGAGTGGGAATTGACAAAAAGTCCTGCAGGCGCTCAGCAATGGGTAGCAAAAAACGGAATGGCAACTATTCCAGATGCTTTTGATGCCAACAAAAAACATTTACCAACGATGTTGACAACCGATTTATCCATGCGTTTTGACCCTGTTTATGGAGCAATTTCAAAACGTTTTATGGAAAATCCAACTCAATTTGCAGATGCTTTTGCACGAGCTTGGTTCAAATTAACACACCGCGATATGGGTCCGAAAACGTTGTATTTAGGTCCAGAAGCGCCAAAAGAAGAATTGATTTGGCAAGATCCAATTCCAGTTTTAAATCATACAGTTATTGACGCGAAAGACATTGCTGTTTTGAAAGCTGAACTTCTTAAATCAGGATTAACGATTAGCGAAATGTTTGAAACGGCTTGGGCGTCTGCTTCGACGTTCAGAGGTTCGGACAAAAGAGGAGGCGCAAATGGGGCACGCATCGCACTTGAACCTCAAAGAAATTGGGAAGTGAATAATCCAAAGCAATTAAACAAAGTGTTGACTGCTTTAGAAAAAATTCAAAAGAATTTCAATGCAAAAGCGACAAACGGCAAAAAAGTTTCGTTGGCGGATTTAATCGTTCTTGCTGGAAACACTGGCGTTGAAGTTGCCGCTAAAAATGCTGGTTTTCCAATCGAAGTTCCTTTCACACCGGGAAGAATGGATGCTTCTCAAGCGCAAACAGATGTCAATTCAATGGCGGTTTTAGAACCAATCGCTGATGGATTTAGAAACTACACCAAAAAACAATATACCGTTCCAACGGAAGAATTATTAGTGGATAAAGCGCAATTGCTAAAACTTTCTGCTCCAGAAATGACCGTTTTGGTTGGTGGAATGCGTGCATTAAACACAAATTCGGATGATTCCAAAAATGGAGTGTTTACAGCAAATCAAGACAAATTAACGAATGAGTTCTTTGTGAATTTATTGGACATGAACGTGGTTTGGAAAGCAACAAATGACACAAAAGAAGTATTTGAAGGAAAAGATCGCACAACAGGAACTGTTAAATGGACAGCGACTCGTGCAGATTTAATCTTTGGCTCTAATTCTGAATTGCGTGCCTTGGCTGAAGTATATGCAAGCGACGATGCGAAAGAAAAATTCGTAAAAGACTTTATCGCAGCTTGGACAAAAGTGATGAATTTAGATCGTTTTGATGTAAAAAAATAAAAGCAACAAACAACAATAAGAATCAACGACTGGAAAAAGATTCCAGTCGTTTTTTTGTGTTCGATAGATTTTCAGTTCATACAGTTATTCCGACCGAGTCAAGAAAACTTCAAAACAGAAGAGAAATCTTTTATTAAGTAAATTCGTGTGTTTATAAATGAAAATCAAAACATATAAATTCCAACAAAATGTCATCAGAAATTCAAGCATATAACGACTCACAAACAATAGAAGATAAAGCAATCTGCGAAAAATCAATCGCCATTCAATGGGATTACAAAAACCTCGTTAAACGCAAAGGTCAACTGGAACGACTAAAGTAAATTTATTTTATATCAATCTATATTTATTGTTTATCAATAATTATTTATTATTTTTGCTTCATAATTTTTAATTCTTAAAAGTCATGACTAAAAAAGACGATTTTATTTTGAAAGCATTAAATGTAGTTTCTTGGGTAATTTTCATCGGCTTGTGTGTGGAAGCTGGGGCTTTAATTTTCAATTTCATTTTTACCCTATTTAAACCAATTGCATCGCATGGAATTTACAAAGGATTGAATCTATCGGAATTATACATCAATCACTTTGCACATTATGTAAGCTTGATGAGTTTTGTGCTCAGCTTAGCTATTCTGAAAGCGTATTTGTTCTATTTTGTGGTGCAGATATTCACGAAATTAAATTTGGGAAATCCTTTCAATACAGAAATCGCTAAACTGATTGAAAAAATTGGTTTTGAAGCTTTTGTTATTTCGATTATCAGTATTGTCGCGCATCAATATACAAAAGGGTTGATGCAAGATGGCTTTGATGTTGACAGCATTGAAAGCTATTGGAATGATAGTTCGGCTTTTATGATGATGGCGGCCATTTTATTTATAATTTCACAAATCTTCAAGAAAGGAATTGAATTACAAAACGAAAACGATTTAACTGTATAATTATGCCAATCATTGTAAATCTTGACGTGATGATGGCAAAACGAAAAATGTCATTAAACGAACTCTCAGAAAAAGTCGACTTAACACTTTCGAATTTATCGATTCTAAAAACTGGAAAA
>RFNX01000251.1 GCA_009926905.1 Flavobacteriales bacterium | reverse complement strand
GAGTAATCAGCAATAGCAAATGGAAAGGCGGTTGCGAATTGGAATTCATCAAATCAAAAGATGGCGAATATTATCTACTCGAAATGAATCCTAGATTTCCTGCCTGGGTGTATCTTGCTGTTGGTTGTGGTCAAAATCACCCAGAAGCGCTTGTTAGAATGGCTTTAGGTGAAGACGTCGAACCTTTTGATTCCTATGATATTGGAAAATTATTTGTACGTTATTCGTTCGACCAAATTGTTGACTTAAAAGACTTCGAAAAAATTTCAACACTTGGCGAACTTTAAAATAAACTATTGATTATTAACACTAAAAAAAATACTATTATGTCAATCCAACTGCCTTACGAAAGACCATTTATTCAAAAGCTAAACACAGGAAGCATGAATAAATTTGGCACAAAAACAGAATTTGCACCAGTTACACATCTTGAGGGTGTAGCGGTTAGCAAAATTATTAAAGAATACGGATCACCTTGTTTTGTAATCTCTGAGCGACAAATTCGTAAAAATTACCAAACGGCAGTGCGTGCATTTAAAACGCGCTATCCAAAAGTACAATACGCTTGGAGTTACAAAACAAATTACTTAAGTGCCGTTTGCAATATTTTTCACCAAGAAGGTTCTTGGGCAGAAGTTGTGTCGATATTTGAATACAAAAAAGCATTGCAAAATGGAGTTGATGGAAGTAAAATACTTTTTAATGGTCCAGATAAATCAACGGAAGATTTAGAATTAGCTATAAAAAACAATTCATTAATTCATATCGATCATTTTGATGAATTATATACGCTCGTTGGTTTGTTAGAAGGAACAGAACAAAAAGCAAGAGTTGCAATTCGTGTAAACATGGACACAGGTATTTACCCAATGTGGGATCGTTTTGGTTTCAATTACGAGAACGGACAAGCATGGAATGCCTTAATTAAAATAATGGCGCACAAGGAATTGGAATTGGTTGGACTTCACTGTCACATTGGAACGTATATGTTATCCACTTCAGCTTATGCAACTGCAGCTTATAAATTGTGTGATTTAGCTATCAATCTCAAAGCAAAATATGGCTTGGCTATTCAATATCTAGATTTAGGTGGAGGTTTTGCCTCTACAAATACGCTGAAAGGTTCCTATTTGCAAGGCGCAGACATCATTCCTCAAATTGATGACTATGCAGAAGCAATCACATCAACTATTTTAAATTTTGGTTTCAGTCAAGACGAATTGCCAACCTTAATTTTGGAATCTGGTCGCGTATTGATTGATGATGCTGCTTGGTTAGTTGGTTCAGTTGTTGCCTCAAAACGCTTAAGTGACGGAAGAAGAGCAACCATAATGGATTTCGGTGTGAACTTGTTATTCAACGCATTCTGGTACGATTATAAAATTAGTCCAGCGCAAGAATTTACCCACCACACTGAAGACATGGTGATTTATGGTCCACTTTGCATGAACATTGATTGCATTCGAGAAAACATTAATTTACCATTGTTAAATAAAGGAGATCAAGTCGTTGTGCATAAAGTTGGAGCTTATAACATGACGCAATGGATGCAATTCATTCAAATGCGCCCAAGAATAGTTTTGATTGATATGCAAGGACAAACTCATGTTTTAAGAGAAAATGAATCTTTGGACACCATGATGGAATTGGAGCGTATCCCAACACATTTACAATCTTCAAAAATTAACGGTTAATTCAAAATGAAATACTGGTTAGATAGCATATTGAACAGTTACAGTCAAATATTTTATTCTTTGAATAAGGTATTGGCTGTGACTATTCTTCTTGTGACTTTTTTCACGCCTCATCTAGGTTTGACAGGGCTTCTTGCCATTATTCTTATCAATGTAATTGCTCATTTAGTTGGAATAAATCGAAAAACAATTGAAGAAGGATTATATGGTTTCAACGCCTTATTGCTAGGATTGTTTTTGGGATTTCAATACCAATTCAACGTCACATTTTGGTTATTGTTTGTGACAGCTGTTTCTTTGCTGCTGGTTGTTTCTGTTTGGCTAAACGGAATTTTTCACAAACATAGACTTCCGTTTTTATCGTTTCCTTTCATGATTGTATACAGTGTTGTTTCACTTGCAGCTGGGAGTTTCAGTTACATTCATTTGAATGAAGAACACGTTTACATTCTCAATCAGTTAGCGCGTCAAGAATCAGATACATTTTACCAATATGTTCATTTTTTGGATAACTGGTCAATTCCAAATTATTGTCTCATCTACTTTAAAACTTTAGCTGGAACATTCTTTCAAACAAGCGTATTTGGAGGCGTTTTGATTGCATTAGGAATCCTTTATTTTTCAAGAATTGCTTTCACATTGAGTATTTTAGGATTTCTATCCGCTTATTTTTTCTACTCACTTTTTGGAGCTGATGTAAATGAATTAAACATCAATTTGGTAGGTTCCAACTTCATTTTTATGGCAATTGGAATCGGTTGTTTCTACATTATTCCCAATTTCTATAGTTACTTAACTGTTTTCTTACTGACGCCATTGTTGCTAATGATTATGATTTTCTTGAATAAAACAATGTTTGTTTTTCAATTGAAATCGTTTACATTATCATTCAGTATCGTTGTTACCATTTTCCTTCTTTTCTTGCAGCACAGATGGTTTCACAAATTTTTGCACCTCGTTACGATTCAATATTATTCTGCAGAAAAAACAATCTACAAATACATCACTTCCATTCATCGATTTAAGAATGCACATTTGGCCAAAATTCAATTGCCTTTTTGGGGAGAATGGTATGTAAGTCAAGGCTATAACGGAAAAATAACACATCTTGGAGAATGGGGCAATGCGCTAGATTTTGTTATTGTGGACGAAACAAGCCAAACTTTTCAAGGAAGCGGAACATTGCGAGAAGATTTTTATTGTTACAACAAACCAGTAA
>RFNX01000091.1 GCA_009926905.1 Flavobacteriales bacterium | reverse complement strand
ACTTGGGATGAGTTTAAAGTTTGGAATAACGATTTTTATGAAAAGTATTTAGCGAAAGAAAATGGAGTACCAAAGACGAAATCGTACATTTATTTGGCGGAAACTTTAAATGATTTCGCATTTTACAACTTGTATCAAAAAATTGACTTTGAAAGCCTCAAAAATGTTTTGTTCCAAACATCAAGACAAAGCCTTTTAAATAGCGGTTTGTTGGCAAGTGGAACCGACCATTGCAATGTTTTAATGAAAGTATTGTCTGCATTTTCTTGCAACGATTTTGAAGTTATTGATTACTTTTTACCAAAAAATTTAGCACATTCAAAAGGGAAATATTACACAGAAGTTTCAGTCAATTTATTAAAAGTGCTTTATTTCAAAGAGTTTGAACTTAAAGAAGAAGCGTTACAAAAAGCTGACAAATTTTTATCAAAAAAAATCACTGCTTGGGAAAAATACGTTATTCTGTATTTCAAAGCAATAATAAGTCAAAACCCAGAAGAGGCAAGCAACTGTTTACAAGAATTATGTTTGGCTTATCAAAAAATGGAGCATTCCGTGGGCAATCTAAAAAACAAACTTGCAAAATATTTTGCTCCAGAAATACACGGACTTTACCGATTTGCAAGAGTTATTAATCAGGATTTTTTTGACAACATCACTCAACCAAAGCATCATAGTTTCTCTGAAGAATTTGAATTTTGGCAAAAAGAAAACAACTACCCCAAAGGAAAACTTTTCTACAGTTACCCGAAAGAAATGGATTATTTGAATAAAATATTTGAAGCAGAGTTACCAACAGTTGCACTTCATAATCCATATCCCACTAGAAAAGAACTTTATAAAGACGTTGAAAAGTTTGCAGTGGACTTAACTGAAAATGTGTCTAGAATTTTATAACGTATTAAAAATCAATCGCACATATTTATTCAACTAGTCAATTATTACTGGCGTAAAAAACTTAAAATTACTAAAACGCTTATTCTTAGACTAGATTTGGTTTTCGTCAAGCAGTTGTACAAGGGATTTGATAACTAAAAAAAATAGCCTAAACGCTACTGCATGATTGAACCAATTGACAATAAAACAATTATAACTTTACAAACTATGAACGAATTAGACGATCAACTTTATTCCAAAATTCAAAACTTATGTACAATTGGAGACAAGTTAGCGGAAAAAGGAAATTATTCAAATGCCTTGTCTGAATATTGGAATGCTTTTGATTTAATCCCCGAGCCTAAAATTAACTGGGAAGCAACAACTTGGGTGCTGGTTGCCATTGGAGATGCAAATTTTCTTGGAAAAGATTTTCAAGCTGGTGTCGATAACTTAAGTAATGCAATGCATTGTCCAGGAGCAATTGGGAATCCATTTATACATTTGAGGCTCGGTCAATGTCAATTTGAAATTGGAAACTTAGAAAGAGCTGCAGACGAATTAACTAGGGCTTATGCATTAAAAGGAGAAGAACTTTTTTTAGAGGAAGATGCAAAGTATTTAAGTTTTCTTATGACAAAAATTGAAACAGAAAAACCGAAAAAGAAAGCTTGGTGGAAATTTTAGATTGTACATAAATCTTGGTTTAAACAAACTGGAATTTACTTCAACAGTGAGTCAAAATTTACCCTAATGAAAAACCATTTTTATTTATCATTACTTTTCTTTCTGATAATTTTCGGACTGACAAGTTGCTCTTCTGTTTTCACAAGTCTTTATGGAATTAAAAAAATCAAGCCAATTGACGAAACGACCATTCTAAAATACGCAAATAAATACAAAATTCCAGTTGCTGATGTTTATGAAATTGACTCGACTTATTTTTCATATCTTTTTTCCCTTGACACAATTAAATTCAAATCACAAATAAAAAATCATTATCAGCCTTTACAAGCTCTTTACTATAACAAAACCGGACAACTCTTGTCTTTTCAGGTAAATTGTTATGTTGGTGGTTTTCCTAATTTAAAATGGAATAGAAACGAAACATTGACAACTTTCCCACCAAAGCAACAAGCACCAATTGATAGCATTGTTCAACTTGGAACGCAAATGAACTATTTAAATCCACTTTCTAAGACTGAAAAATTTTCGATGGAAAGCTATGACTATATTGTGATTATCTATTGGAACAGATTTATGGGCAGGCAAAGCAAAAGACTAATTCGTTTTATTATAGACAATTGTAAGCTTGAGGAAAAAGGGAAAATAAAAATAATTTATGCCAATTC
>RFNX01000539.1 GCA_009926905.1 Flavobacteriales bacterium | reverse complement strand
GGGAAAAAGTGATTATCAATAAAGCTGAATTCAGAATCAATGTTGTTAAATTTGAAAACAATAATTTTTTAGATACAATTAGAAATAAAATGTTGTGGGGAATTGATACCCGAAATTAAAAATCACAAACTATGAAAAAAGGAATAATTATTTTAAGCGCAGGATTGCTTTCATTGAATGCATTTGGTCAAGCGCCAGTTAAATTAGCTAACAAAGTGGATACAGTTTCTTACCTGATTGGTCAAAACATCGGAGCAAGTATTTTAAAAGACTTCAGTGAAGCGAATGTAGAAATCGTAATGGCCGCGTTAAAAGATGTTTTCAACGGAAATCCACCAAAATGTGGCGATCCAAGTAATTCAATTGTCAGCTCCTATTTTCAAGAAAAGTCACAAGCTGCGAATGAAAAACAATTTGCAAAATCTAAAGAAGATGGTATCAAATTCTTGACAGAAAACAAAAAGAAAAATGGTATCAAAGTTACTGCGAGTGGTTTGCAATATGAAATCTTAAAAGCCGGAACGGGAGCGCATCCGACTGCAACTTCAACAGTGAAAGTTCATTACCACGGAACCACACCAGATGGACGTGTTTTTGACAGTTCTGTTGACAGAGGAGAACCAATTAGTTTTGGTTTAAACCAAGTAATTAAAGGTTGGACAGAAGGTGTTCAATTGATGCAAGTGGGCGCGAAATACAAGTTTTACATTCCTCAAGAATTGGCTTACGGAGCAAATCCTCAACCGGGAAGCATCATCGAACCTTATATGCCATTGGTATTTGAAGTAGAATTAATTGCAATCGAAAAATAAAATCAATTTAAAATGAAAATGAAAGCACTTTTTTATCGTTATTATTAGTTACAGGAAATTTATTCGGTCAATTTTTGGAATTACCTGACGGAATTTATGCAGAATTCAATACCTCAAAAGGTAACATTATTTGCATGTTGGAATATCAAAAAACACCAATGACTGTAGGTAATTTTGTTGGCCTAGCTGAAGGGAATTTCAAAGTTGGAGATAAAGTTTTTTCTAAGCCTTACTACGACGGATTGATATTTCACCGAGTTATAAAAGATTTCATGATTCAAGGTGGTTGCCCTAAAGGAGATGGAACGGGAGATCCTGGCTATAAATTTTACGATGAAATTGAATCAGAATTAAAACATACAGGTCCTGGAATTTTGTCAATGGCGAATTCTGGTCCGGGAACAAATGGCAGTCAATTTTTCATTACACACAAAGCAACGCCTTGGTTGGATGGAAAACACACAATTTTCGGTCACGTTGTGAAAGGTCAAGATGTTGTGGATGCAATCGCGCAAGGAGATAAAATTAATTCAGTTCGCATCGTTCGAAAAGGAGATAAAGCAACTGCATTTAATGCTATCAATGAATTTGAAAAAGTTTACGGGCCTTTGAAAGCTGAAGACGATAAGAAAAACGAAGCTTACGCGAAAATTGCAGCAATGACTGAAGATCAGTACAAGGAATACATGTACAAAGAAGTCAAAAAAGAATTCAAGAAAGCCAAAATGACGAAAAGTGGTTTGGTTTACATCATGGAAAAAGCTGGAGGTAAAGCGAAACCTGTTCAAGGAACGAAACTTTCAATCCATTATGTAGGAACATTAAGAGCTGATGGTAAGAAATTCGATTCTTCGCGCGACCGCAACCAACCAATGGCTTTTGTTTACAAAGAACAGCGCATGATTCCAGGTTTTGAAGAAGGAATTGGATTGTTAGGTTTAGGTGGAAAAGCGAAAATTTTCATTCCTTATTTTCAAGCGTATGGAAAAGGTGGACGTCCAGGAGCGATTCCTCCGTATTCTGATTTAGTGTTTGAAATTGAAGTAGTGATGATGGAAGAAACACCGAAAGATGAGAACAAAAAAGAAGAGCACAATCACGATGGTCATAAGCATGATGAGAATCACAAACATTAAAATGATTATTGAGTTTTAATGTTTATTTTTTTATAGGATTAATATTGAAAAGGTTGTAATTTATTTTGCAGCCTTTTTTTGTGGGGTTAAATGAAAAAATAAGTAAATTTTTGAATTATACATTGGTATCATAATTAAGTCATCTCCCTTATTAGCTGCGGCGAACCTCCTCAAGGAGGGAAAACCTACTTCATAAACGCATACATCAAAATATTCGCTCCCATTTGCAAAGCTTGTTTGCGTTTTTCGGGAGTGTCGTTGTGTACTTGAGGATCTTCCCAACCGTCGCTTAGGTCAGTTTCGTAGGTGTATAAACACAACAACCTTCCATTCTCAATGATGCCGAAAGCTTGCGGACGTTTGCCGTCGTGTTCGTGGATTTTTGGCAAACCATTAAACTTAAATTTTTGATTGAAAATTGGATGATCGTTTGGCAATTCGACCAATTTACTATTCGGAAATACTTTTTTCAATTCAACGCGAATGAATTCATCCATCCCGTAATTGTCGTCGATGTGCAAAAAACCACCTGCTAATAAGTAATTTCTCAAGTTGTCAGCTTCAGCTTTTGAAAACACAACGTTTCCGTGACCTGTCATGTGTAGCATCGGATACAAGAAAATGTCTTTGCTTCCAACTTCAACGTATGGAACATCTTTCGAAATATTCGTTCCTAAGTTTTGATTGCAGAATGTAATTAAATTGGGCAATGCAGTTGGGTTCGCGTAGTAATCTCCACCGCCATTGTATTTCAAAACTGCCAATTGATACGTTCCTTGTGAGAAAGAAAGAATTGGCGCAAATAATAGAATCGAAAGTAATTTTCTCATGCTCAAAAGTAAGAATTTGAAATGTTATATTGAACTGTAAGCTTCAAAGGATTTAGTTAAAATAAATCAATTATTCAATTTGCCAAATACAAAAAGTATATCGCCAAAAGCGAAGCAATGATCCCCAATCCTTTCGTGAGATTGATTTTTTCTTTGAAAATTAAAAAGCCTGTAATTGCTGAAATACAACGATTGAAACATTGATAATAGACAAAACAGTCGAATCCGTCCATCCTGTGTCTTTGTATGATTTTATCAATAAGTAGATTGAAAAGTAATTCGGTATTCCTAAAACTATTCCTCCAAGGACATTTTTAAATGCAAATTGCGTTTTTTTCATTTTTAATTGAACCAAAAAAACAGTTAAACCAATGATTCCAGCCATACCAAAACCAAATGAGGAAAATAAGGAAGGAGTGAGGTGTTTCAAAGCGTTGTTCTGCACGTAATTCAAAACTAAATCTAAAATTCCGCTTCCGAAAAACAAAACGAAAAGCATCCAAAGTGATTGTTTACCTTTCGAATCTGAGCCTTTTCCTTGCCAAGAAACCAGAACGACACCAGTAAATGCCAAAGCGATACCAAGAATTTTTAAGAGAGAAACGGTTTCATTGTACAAGAAAATCATACCAAGAACGCTCGCAGCCATGCTCATTTTAACGGCTACAGAAGTTATTGCGACACCGTTTTTCTGTGAACTCAAGCCCATTAAAATGAACAATGAAATGAACAGAATCGCAGCAACAACAGCGAAGTAAAACCAAGTCATGTCGTTTAAAGCTTCAGGATTCCATTCTTTTCCATAAAGTAAAATACCACACAAAAACGCTGTGAAATAATTGAAAACAATGGCTTGAAAAACGTCAATTTTGTAGCGGTCAAATAATTTGAAAACCACAAAAATCATACTTGAAAAAAGTATCGAAAGGGAAAGAGAAATCATTTTCTGCTGTAATAATAGATTTTGTCGTTACCAAATGAATAAGAATCAACTGGAACACGATTTATAATAGGTGCTTTCACACCTTCACCAAATTTCTTGTCGCCAACCACCACTCGTGCTTCGTCCCAAACATTGTCGATGATGAAATACTGCAAAGTTCTACTTCCACCTTCAACGAAAACGGAAATAATGCCTCGTTTGTACAATTCGTCCAAGATATTTTTGGTGCTCGTTTCGCCAATTTTCACCCATTCAACGTTTTCTTTCTTTTCATTTCTGATGCGGTTGAAAACGATGGTTGGTGCTTCAGGCGAATAAATATTTACGTCGCCACTGATTTGCAATTGACTGTCGATTACTATTCGAACTGGATTTTTCCCTTTGTATTCGCGAACGGTCAAAGAAGGATTATCGTTAATAATCGTATTTCTTCCAACCAAAATACTTTGTTCTTCCCCGCGCCATTTATGCACCAGCGATTTTGTTTCGATACTTGAAATCCAATTAACACCTGTTTCATTTTCAGCTCTTGGTTTGTCTAAGTAGCCGTCTAAAGTTTGTGCCCATTTCAAAATTACGTACGGTCGTTGCTTTTCGTGAAAAGTGAAAAAGCGTTTGTTCAACTGTCGGCATTCTTCTTCCAAAATCCCTTCAATGACTTCAATACCTGCACGTTTTAAACGCTCAATTCCTTTACCACCAACCTCAGGATTTGTATCTCTGCAACCAATTACAACGGTTTTCACACCCAATTTAACCAATAAATCGGCGCAAGGTGGCGTTTTTCCAAAGTGGGTGCAGGGTTCTAATGAAACATAAACAGTTGCCCCTTCCAATTCTTCATTAATGGATAACGAATGGATGGCGTTTACTTCTGCGTGCTTTGCCAAATTCCTGATGGTAACCTTCGCCAATTATCAAGTCGTTTTTAACAATGATACAACCCACCATCGGATTGGGAGCCGTCCAGCCTTTACCTAACTGCGCAAGCTCCAAACAGCGTTGCATGTAGTGCGAATGATTCATGAGGTAAAGGTAGTGAAATGTATTTATCTAAATTTAGGACTATGAAAGGTAAGAATTAAAACCCAGAATGATTTGCAATCTAAAGAACCAAATTTAGTTTTACAGTTTCTTGATTGATTTACCTTTTATTAAAAACAAATTTCAATTTTTGCGAAACGTAATTTTCAAACTTTTTATCGGAAGAAATTAAGGTAAGTTTATCAGTTATTGAGTGCGCTATAATTGCATGGTCAAAAGGATCATTGTGCCCCTGAGCAATAGAAAGCTTAGCTAAAGTTTTAGTATGTTGTTTTGTAAATGGAAGAATTTCGATAAAATACTCTTTTTCAATTGCTTCTAAAATTTCTAATGAAGTTTTGTATTTTTTT
>RFNX01000519.1 GCA_009926905.1 Flavobacteriales bacterium | reverse complement strand
TCCTCATAGTTTGTACTTATGTTTAATTTTGAAATTCTTTTGCTTGAAACTTCGAAGATTACTTCTTTCTAATTCATCTTTATTTTGTAAAAAAAAACACATGTTTGACGAACTAAATAAATACAAAAACAAGGGTCATTTTTTCTTGTCTCAGGAAGATAAATTGAGCGAACAGAGCAAAGATGTACCAAATTTACCCGGCGTTTATTACATTTTGCGCCTTGCAAAAGGTCGCGTTGATTTAGTTTACATTGGGAAATCAGGAACTATTTTGCAAAACGGAACGTTCAAAAATCAACTTTTGAAAAAACGCCTAAACAACAAGCAAGACGGCATGTCACGGGAACAGTTTTTCAAAGACAAAATCCAACACGAGCAAATCGACGCTTTAGATATTTATTGGTTCGTAACCTTTGAAGAGAAACACCGCGATATCCCTGCTTTCGTTGAAGCCCAAATCATGCAACGCTATTTTGAAATTTATGGTCAATTACCAGCATGGAATAAGGATTTTTAAATGATTGAGTGGAGAGAAGCTAATAATAAAACTGTAACCACGAACAAACGTTACCGAAATTAATCGGCCTTGAATTATAAGGCTTTAGCAACTGAATTGAAACTGTCAATTCTTAAAATTGCTTCCATGGTATCTGTTGGAATGGTATTGAAACAGATTTTCGAATCTTTAGCTAACTCATGAATGGTATTGACCATGTTTTCAAATAACATAAAATTATTTGGAGGCATACGAATTCCAGCTCCGATGAGAATGTAATCATATCGATTTTCAGTTAAGTACTTCGTCAATAACTGAATGGCTGTTTTTCCAAAATCAGTCCAACAAAGATCTGAATCAAATCCTAATTCACTTAGTTTTAACATTGTCATTTTCATGCCTGCTTCTACTTTTTCAGATGTAAGTCCAGGGAATGCAGCAAATTCTGGTGAAGAGAAATCAATGAGAAACGCATCAATTCCAATTAGTAATACTTTTTTATTAGCCATTTTTAGTGTTTTTATTTGATTTCAAAACTACTCTTCGAGAAATGGCTGTGCATTGACTTTTGTCAATTAATACCAAATTACATAATAAATGTCTCTGTGGCGGATTGAAATTGATTATGGTATAATACCGACAACGATTTCTAAGGGTTTTAATAAGGCAATCAAAATGTTCGTCGGTATTAATTAACCTTGCGCAATTTTTTTACGAATTCGACTTAACGTTTCTGGATTTATTCCAAGATAGGAAGCAATAAAATGTTGTGGAACTCTTTGGAAGAGCTTTGGTTTGTCTTTTAAAAGTTGCAAATAGCGTTCTTCACCTGATTTCGCATTCTTTGCTGCGATTTGTTGTTGCAATAAGGTTGCCCATTTTTGATATCCAGCAATGTGTGCGCTTACCCACCAACTGTATTTTTCAAAAGCAATGTTCCAATTTTCAGCACTAATTGTCAATATTTCACAAGCTTCAATTGCTTGAAAATAATAGATGGATGGTGTTTTATTTCTCATCGATGGTAAATCGCCGATGAAATGTCGTTCTTCAGCAAAATAGACAATTACTTCTTCGCCTTTTTCCGAAATTTCGTATTGTCTCAAACAACCTTTCAGAACAAAAATGGAAAATTGAGAAATTTCATTGGCGCTGGAAATAAATTCGTTTTTCTTGAACTTTTTGTATTCCCAGAGTTCTAAAAATTGATTGATTTCTTCAGTTGAAACAGCAACTCTTTTTTGCACTTCTTCTATAAACA
>RFNX01000092.1 GCA_009926905.1 Flavobacteriales bacterium | reverse complement strand
TGGTTGGAAAAATACTCGAAATTCTTCCGTTCAGGAGAAATTCACGAGAACTCAATTCGCAGTTCGAAAGCCAATTTCACCGTGATTGATTCCTTGTTTGAGGACGAAGTGTTGCCTTTTGAAGTGAAAAATGAATTGGAATTGTACAAAACGAAATTTGCCGATTTCAATAACATCGATGCTGTTGCTGTTCCCAAAAAGTTGAAAGCAAAGTTGCGCGATTACCAAAAACACGGCTTGAATTGGTTGCATTTCCTCGATCAATTCAATTTTGGCGGTTGTTTGGCTGATGATATGGGATTGGGAAAAACGATTCAAATCATTTCGTTTATCCTGTCCTTGAAAGAAAAAAATGGCAAGCGCACGCATTTAATTATTTTACCTACTTCACTGATTTTCAATTGGCAAGCTGAGTTGGATAAATTCGCTCCAAGTTTAAAATACCACGTCATTTACGGTTTGAACCGCGAGAAAGACCACGCAAAAATTGACAATTACGACATTATCATTACCACTTACGGAACGATGTTGAGTGACATTTCGTTCTTGAAAAAAATCGATTTCGATTACATTTTCTTGGATGAATCGCAAGCCATAAAAAACCCAGAATCGAAGCGTTACAAAGCTGTTCGTTTGTTGCAATCGCGCAATAAAATCGTATTGACAGGAACGCCCATCGAGAACAACACCTTTGATATTTTCGCGCAATTTTCCTTTGCAAATCCAGGATTGTTGGGCAATCAAACGCATTTCAAAGACAATTACGCCATTCCGATTGACAAGTTCAAGGAAACCAAACGCGCCAAAGAATTGCAGCAGAAATTGAGTCCGTTTTTGTTGCGTCGCACGAAAAAACAAGTAGCGAGCGAACTTCCAGATAAAACTGAAATCGTTATTCACTGTCCGATGGGAGAAAATCAACGCCGCATTTACGAAACGTACCGCAACGAGTTCAAGTTGTTCTTGGAAAAAGCCGATAAAAACAACGAGTTGACCAATAACAATATGCACATTTTACAAGGTTTGACAAAATTGCGACAGATTTGTAATTCGCCTGAATTGCTCAACGACGATGCGTTTTACGGCAACGAATCCAGTAAATTAGATGAATTGTTGACGCAAATTGAAGAGAAAGTGGGCAACCACAAAATCTTGGTATTCTCGCAGTTTGTAGCGATGCTGGAACTCATTCGCAAGCGTTTGGACGAAAAAGAAATTGCCTACGAATACTTGACTGGACAAACGAAAGACCGTTCGGCTCGTGTACAATCCTTCCAAGAAGATGCGGAGAAACGTGTGTTTTTAATCAGCTTGAAAGCAGGTGGAACAGGTTTGAATTTAACAGAAGCCGATTACGTGTTCATCGTCGACCCTTGGTGGAATCCAGCGGTGGAAAACCAGGCCATCGACCGTTGTTACCGTATTGGTCAAAAGAAAAACGTGATGGCGATTCGCTTGATTTGTCCCGACACGATTGAAGACAAAATTCTACAACTCCAAGCGGGTAAAAAAGAACTCGTCGAAGACCTCATCAAAGTCGATGAAAACGCACGAAAATCTTTGGCGAAGGAGGATTTGATGGCGTTGTTGGGGTGAGGTTCTAAAAACTCGTTTTCATTGAACTAGAATGGATTTGCCAAATTAATTTCTTTTTTCGATAATAATTGAATTTTAGAT
>RFNX01000514.1 GCA_009926905.1 Flavobacteriales bacterium | reverse complement strand
TACCCTCGTTACAACAACTCAAAATGGATGTTCTGACAGTTTAACTCAACAATTAATAGTATATCCTAAACCCATTGCAAGTTTTACTTTTGTAGAAAAATGTATTGATGTTGCGGTGCCATTTACAAATTCAAGTACTGTATTTTCTAATCAAAATTCTTATCAGTGGCTTTATAATTCCAATGTTGTTTCAACCTCAAGTAATTATTCAAATGTATTTTCAACTAGCGGAAACAACTCAATTACATTAATTTCAAGCGACGTTTACCCGACAATTACTTGTTCTGATACGGTTACAAATACCTTTTTTGTTCACGATGTTCCTTTGACACAATTTTCAGGCGATACAACACTTTGTGCTGGTGATAATATTTTATTCACAAACGGAACAACCGTTCAAACCAATGAAACAATTAATTACTCATGGTATGTCAATGCTAATCAAGTTGCAACAACAACGAATTTTCAAAGTACCGCTATTCAAGCAGGAATTTATCAAGTAGCTTTAACTGCAACTACTCCATTTGGTTGTTCTGATATTTCCAATCAAAATTTATACATTTATGCTATTCCAGCTCCACCAGTTCTTAGCGCAACAACTCCAAATTGTATTGCTGATGATATTACTTTAAGTGCAAGTGCAGAACCAGCTTCATCTATTGTTTGGTCGGGACCTTTGAATTATAACTCAATCAATTTCACCAACACCTTTCCGTTTTATGTGAATCAAATGGGAACATATTCAGCATTTATTACTTCGCAATACGGTTGTATTTCACCTATTAACAATGTAAATACCACAATAACTAATATTTATTCATTTGGTGATTTTGAATTTCCAAACGTTATCACACCAAACAACGATCAAATAAACGATGAGTTAAATCTTATAGATTATTTTAGAACCTGTGATGACTACACGATTTCAATTTTTAATCGTTGGGGAAATCTAGTTTTTGAACAGAATCAAGATGCAACTGTTTCTTTCAACGGAACAGCCCAATCAGGAGAAAATTTACCTGAAGGAGTGTATTATTATAAATTGGTTTTCTTTTCTGGCGGTGATCTAAAAGAAGGTACAAAATCTGGATTTATTCACATCGTTCGATAGAATTGAAGTTAACCAGCTATGATTTGATTTTGAATAAGCCAGTCTAACTCAAATTGAAAGACCTCTGATTTTTCAGGTTCGTTATGAAGCTCGTGATACAAACCGTTCCAAATTTTGAGCGTTACATTTTTGCCAGCATGTTGAGCAAATTCTTTTGTTCCTTCAATAGATGTCAATCTATCGGCAGTTCCGTGCATGACTAAAAGCGGAATTTTGATTTCAGCTGCATGTTCAATGGCATAAGGCCCAGCAAAATGAACGTTCACAAAAAATGCAGATGTAATTTTATCGTGTACTAGTTTATCATTTTCATAAGCTTTAACAACATCTAAATCTCTTGAAATTGCGGTAGTTTCCAGTCCTGTAGGTTGCGTTAAAGTTGGGATTAAACTTGCAGTTAGTTTACCTAAAGTAACTTTCCATTTTGGTGGTTCGAATGCTAATTTTAGATAAGGCGCAGTAACAATTGCTCCAACTATTTCTGGCTTTCTTCGAATGATATAATTTAAAGTGAGATTTCCACCCATGCTGTGACCGTACATTATTAATGGGATATTTGGAAAGAGTTCTTTTGCTTTGGAAACCAATTTATCAATATCATTCATTAATACTTCATAACTTGGTGTATGTCCTCTTTTTCCTTCTGAATTTCCATGTCCTCTTAAATCAATGGACAAAGTTGCAATTCCATGATTTGCAAAGAAATCAGCAACGTGCGTATATCTAGCAGCGTGTTCACCCATTCCGTGAACCAATGTCATTACAGCTTTGCAAGTAGTTGTAGGATTTTTTACCTTGCCTTTAAGTGTTAATCCATCTGAAGTTTGAAGAGTGAAAGATGATTCCATAAAATTCTAAGTTACTACACAAACGTAATAAAATATCCTTCAACTTACGACAAAATATACACCTGATGAATTATTTTAGCGGAATCCCTCTTGAGCTAACGGGTCCATTATTTGAACTTTTATCTAAGCTGAATGAGAAAGTGCTACCGATTCCAATTTTACTTCGAACTGAAATGGATTGACCATGTGACTCTAAGATATGTTTTACAATTGCCAATCCCAATCCAGAACCACCTTCATTTCTATTTCGGCTTTTTTCAACTCTATAAAAACGTTCAAATAAGCGTGGAATTTCTTTATCTTCAATTCCTGGTCCATTATCAATAACTTCAACAGTAACAAGACTTTCAAAAATTAACAAATTGATTTTAGTTTCACCGCCTTCTTTGCCATAAGCAATAGAATTTCCTATCAGATTAGTGAATACTTGTCCAATTTTAACTCTATCTGCTGTGACATAAATTGGTGCATAGAACTTATCAAACTTCAGTTTTATGTTTTTAGTTTGAGAACTTAGTTCAAGAGATTCAAATATTTCTGAAATTAAATCTACTAAATCAAATGAGCGCATTTCCATTTTTAGTTCGTCCACTTCTAGCTTCGTAATTTGATCCAAATCCTCCAAAATAGTGGCCATTCGATCGGTCGCTTTTGCAGCTCTTTCTAGAAAACTACGATTAACGTTTGGATCTTCCAAACCACCTTCTAAAAGCG
>RFNX01000204.1 GCA_009926905.1 Flavobacteriales bacterium | reverse complement strand
TTCCGTCTGCTTTCACTTTCGTTGTAATATGAAGAGTATCTTTTCCTCGAAGAACGTTAAGATTGGCTTTCTTGCCTTTCACGGCATACAAAGAAGTTTGTAAATCGTCGAAAAATTTAATCGGTTGAGCGTTTACAGCTAAAATCACATCTTTCTCTTTTAAACCTGCTTTTTGTGCTGGAGAATCGTAAATAATTTCTTTTACTTTATTCGCTTTTGAACGCAAATTAAATGCTGGAAATGCTCCTGCTTGAAACAATTCTGAATCGACATTTTTTGGTAAAACAATCGTTTCGATACTACCATCTGCATGTTCAACTTTCAATTTTCGTCCATCACGCAAGAAAATTCCTTTGTTTAAATCGTCTAAATTTAAAACGTCTTTTCCATCTAATTGCAATACTTTATCGCCTGAACGAATGTCGTATTTTGCCATGTAAGGATGCACGCTCAAGCCGTTTTTCAATTCGCTAGGTTTGATTTGAGTTTGTCCCCAAAAGAAGATAACACAGATGTAAATTAAGAATCCAAGAATAAGGTTAACCGTTACACCACCGATCATTATAATCAAACGTTGCCAAGCTTTTTTAGAACGAAATTCCCAGTCTTGTGCCGGTTGTTTCATTTGCTCCGTATCCATTGATTCGTCAATCATTCCAGCGATTTTCACATATCCACCAAGTGGCAACCAACCCAATCCCCATTCAGTAGTATTTTCGTCTTCAGCCCATTCCTTAGGGGATTCTTTTGTGAACCAAACGGATTTTTTAACGCCATTTACTTTTTTGAAACGGAACAAAGAAAAGTATGGATTGAAGAACAAATAGAACTTTTCAATGCGTGTTTTAAATAATCGAGCAGGAAGAAAATGTCCAAATTCGTGAAGTGTAACCAATATTGCTAAAGAAAGAAAAAGCTGTGCAGCTTGAATCAGAATATCCATTTGTATAAAAATTGAAAGACAAATATAAGCTTTCTAAACAAACTTGATTTTGTCGAAAATGTAATTAAACTTAAAAAGGAAGAAATGACGTGCAAAACGCTTAGTAGTTGCGAACATTTAGTTGCGAGTTGCGAACTAAATACTTTGCGTGGAGCGCACCAAAAATCTACGTTCACAATTCGCAATTAATAACTCGCAATTATTATGTAGTTTTCACTTCCACCCAATCTCCATGTTCTTTAATCAGGTCAATTAGTGCGTCAACTGCTTCAGATTCAGCAACGTTTTTGCGAACCACCGTTTTTTCTTTGTACAAATGAATTTTGCCTGGACCAGTTCCAACGTAACCATAATCGGCATCGGCCATTTCGCCTGGACCGTTTACTATGCATCCCATGATTCCAATTTTAATGCCTTTCAAATGCGAAGTGCGTTCACGGATTTTTGCCGTTGTTTCTTGCAAATCGAACAATGTTCTACCGCAAGACGGACAAGAAATGTATTCTGTTTTTGATATACGTGTACGGGTTGCTTGCAAAATGCCAAAAGCTGTCGAATTGATAAAAGTGGGCGCTTGATTTCCTGCAATCCAAACTCCATCTCCAAACCCATCAATCAACAACGAACCTGCGTCACTTGAAACATTTAATTGGAACGTTTCGCTGTCGCTTTCTTGAGAATTGAAACGCAAAATCACTGGATGCGCATAATTTAAACGCGCCAATTGAATGAAAAAGTTTCTAAACAATTGCGTTTTGTTGGCGTAATCTGTTTCTACAACAATTGTAAGATTTTTGAAATCGCTCAAGTTAGAAGGAATCGCTTCCTCCGCTTTTAAGTTTAAAAATGCAATTTGAGAAACATCAATTTTATCTAAATCTGAAATGGACAGAATAGGGTAGAAGCCAGATTTAGTGGCGTAATTTGTTTTCCAATTTTCGAAATCACAAATCACTCCAAGTGTTCCAGGTACTTCAAAATCGATTGTATTTGAACCAATATAAACGTAATCCGCAGCTAAGTCTTGTAAATTCCATTTGTCTAATTGCACGGAATAATTGTAGCCGAATCCAAAGAAATTTGCAGGTGAAATTTGCGTTTTTTGAGAAAAATCTGCTACAACTACTGGTACGTGTTTTCCTCCAATATTATGAATTTCTGTCGAATGTCTGCGTTCATAAGCAAAAGGATTGTAAGGCAATTCTCCTTCCAATTGAGGCAATTCAAAACGATTGTTTCCATTGAATTTTTCAGCTAATTTGCGAGCTACAGGAATTTCAAATTCAGGTTCTTCTGTTAACGAAACGCGAATGGTATCACCCAAACCGTCTTCCAAAAGTGCTCCAATTCCAACTGCTGATTTGATGCGACCGTCTTCACCGTCTCCGGCTTCTGTAACTCCCAAATGCAATGGGTAAGAACGGCCATTTTTCAGCATTTCTGCTGCCTAGTCGATACGCTTGCACCATCACCAGGGTATTGCTGGCCTTCATAGAAATTACCAATTCGTGATAATCGTTTTTCTCACAAATGCGAATGAATTCCATCGCAGATTCCACCATTCCTTCAGGAGTGTCGCCGTATCTGCTTAAAATTCTATCTGAAAGCGAACCGTGATTGGTTCCAATGCGCATTGCTGTACCTTCTTTCTTACAAAGTAAAACCAAAGGCGTAAATTTTTCTTCGATTCGAACCAACTCAGCTTCATAGCTTTCGTCTGTATAATCGATTTCTTCAAATTTCTTTTTATCTGCGTAATTTCCTGGATTAACGCGAACTTTTTCAACCAATTTTGCAGCAACTTCGGCAGCATTCGGAGTGAAATGGATGTCTGCAACCAAAGGAACATCGTAGCCCAATTCATTCAGCTTCTGACGAATATTACCCATGTTTTCAGCTTCCTTTTTGCTTGGTGCCGTTAAGCGAACGATTTCACAACCAGCTTCAATCATTCGAATGGATTGCGCAACTGATTTTTCTGTATCCATTGTGTCTGTTGTCGTCATGGATTGCAAACGAATCGGATTTTTACCGCCAAGTTTTACATTTCCGATGCTTACTTCTTGCGTTGGAAAACGTTTACGGTTCAATAAATCGATGCAATAGTGAGAATTTTTATCTGCTGACATAAGTTGGGTTGAAGTTCAATAACAAAAGTAAGGATAAGTTTGTTTGATGGAATATTTGATAATTTAAATTGATTCATTCGATTTCAAACAACATCAAGATTCTAACACAAGCACTTGTGAAAAATGATTTTATTAATTGATTTATATTCTGTTCTTTTTGCTTGACCAATAAA
>RFNX01000094.1 GCA_009926905.1 Flavobacteriales bacterium | reverse complement strand
GTGAAATCTTGAGAAAAGACATACACCAATCTTCCGTGAATTGTTCCGTAACCTGTGATAACACCATCGCCTGGAAAACGCGTTTGATCTAAACCAAAGGCATTGGAACGATGTTCAACAAAAGCACCAATTTCTTGAAAAGAATTTTCGTCCAAAAGTACTGTAACGCGCTCTCTTGCAGCTAATTTTCCCTGTTGATGTTGTTTGTTGATGCGCTCAATTCCTCCTCCGAGTTTGGCGTCTTCTCTTCTATTGAGTAAATCTTGGTTTCTATCCATAATTAATGTGCTTGACAAAAATAAGGATTATTGTGAATGGAAAAGCTAACTGTTTACTAATTGCGAACAGAATAGTTGCGAATTGCAAATGAAGAGCACGTTGTTTAGGAATTGCTAATTAATTGTTCTTTGAAGCTTTATCTTCAAAATTTTAAAAATTTAATTTCGATAACAAAGCGCCAAGTTTTCACAATCACACCATTCGCAATGATGCTGAATATCAACGCATATCTAATTACATTGTTAACAACCCAAACAAATGGTTTGAGGACAAATTTCATTCAATTAAAAATAAATAAACCGTTTTTTGGGATTTGTCTAAGGTTTTACTGTACAGTTTTTCTAACAATCACTTCATTATCTAAAATCAAATTCGTTGACCAAATAAATTGTGCGTCATTTGTTCCATTATCAAAAACATCCGTAAAGTTTGTAAATGCACTTTTGTTGTCAACGCCTACTGTACCATTTGAATAAGTTGAAGCATTTGGCCAAGTTGAATCGTCAAAATTTTCGTTCATCCAACCTGCAGGAATCGCCCAATGTAAGGCTGCATAACCACTTCCGTTACTTACATCATCGGTGTTGCAATTCGTTGAATACCTTGTCGTTCCAACTTCAGAAACACAACTAAAATCTTTGATTGGTGCAATGTAAAAAGTTTGAGCTTTCCAATCGCTGTTTGTGGTGCAAACAATAGCTCCTGTTGTATCTTTAAAAACCGCTACCAATCCACCGTCACCAGGATGGTACTTTTTTGTGCCTTGTTTTTCACAACCCAAACCAAGTCTTTCTTCCCAATCCACTAATTTCATTGCAATGGTATAGGGTTTTGAAACTCTGAATTTTACAATATGCGAATTGAAGTCAGTAAAAGGAATTGCGTCTTTTCCAACCGCAACACCATTCACATACAGTTCAAAATAATTGTCTGCAAAAATGTAGCCTGTAATCAGTTCGCCCCCAGCATCCACTTCAATGATTTTTGAATTATCAAAAGCTGAAAGCGCGGAAGCACTATTGTCATATTTATTCCCATCGGGATTGTATAAATCTGAAGCTGTTGGAAAAGCAGTATTGGTAAAATTTGTCTCTGAAGGAACAGTCCAAAC
>RFNX01000321.1 GCA_009926905.1 Flavobacteriales bacterium | reverse complement strand
AAAAAGTGAAATCATGGGTATGGACAAAGTATACCTTTACATGCTTGACCGTTACTATTGTACCAAAACACCAGAAGGGAAGTACCCTGCAACTTGGGTAGCAGAGGATAAATTTGGAGAGTTGTGCGACAACTTAAAAAATAAATTGAATTTGGTCATGGGCGTTCGTCCTCCGAATTTAATTTTAAAAGATACATCTGATACAAAATGGATTGATTTTTACAGTTTAAAATCTGAATATACGATCTTATATTTTTGGGATCCAGAATGTGGTCACTGTAAAAAAACAACTCCAAAATTAGCTCGACTTTACAAAGAGAAATTGAAAGCTAGAAACGTTGAAGTTTATGCAATTGGGAAAGCAATTGGAAAAGACTTTGAGGGTTGGAAAAAATTCATTCGTGAAAATGATTTGTCTTTCATCAATGTTGCAGTAACTGATAAATTATATGAATTAGCGAAAAAAGAACCAGAAAAATTGGTGCCTTTGTACCCGGGTGAAAAAGGAAAACCAACGACTTTGGAATCTTTGAACTACCAAACCACTTATGATATTTTCTCAACTCCAATCGTTTACATTTTGGACAAAGACAAAAAAATCATTGCGAAACGTGTATCCATTTCTCAAATAGAGGACATGTTGGATCACTTACAAAATAAGAAAGACGCTCCGAAATTATTCCCTCCAGATCCAGAAGAAGACGAGCACATGCAAAAGAAAGACTAATTTTGTCGCATGATAAATCAGTTAAAGTCGCTTCTTGAGCAAAACACAAATTTTTTAATAACAACACATAAATCTCCCGATGGTGACGCTATCGGGAGTTCTGTTGCTTGGTATGAATTTTTAAAAGCAATTGGTAAAAAGCCATTTCTGTTACTACCAGACGAACCAACAGCTTCGCTCCTCCCCTTTCTAGCTAACTTAGATTACCGAATCTTTGATCTTGAAACGGAACAAGCATTAGCAACAATCAATCAACACGAAGTACTTTTTTGTTTGGATTACAATGGTTCGGGACGCGTTGGAAAAAATATGGAAGTCATTTTTGGTCTTTTTGAAGGTCCAAAAGTGATGATAGATCACCACCCAAATCCAGATCATTTTTGTGAATTAATGATTTCAAGACCTGAAGTCTGTTCAACGGCACAATTGGTTTATGCTTGCATCGACGAACTTGGTTTAATGGAACATTTGAATGTTGCTTGTGGAATTGGTATTTACCTTGGAATTTTGACTGATACTGGTTCTTTCCGCTTTCCTTCCGTTGACAAACAAACACATTTAACATTGGCACATTTGATAGAAATTGGAGTGGAACATTACAAAATTCACGAAGCAATTTACGATGTAAATACGATGGATCGTCTGCGTTTGAGAGGATATGCTATTGCTGAAAAATTGGAAATTATTTCTGGTTTGCCAATTGGATTTATTTCTTTGACAAAAGAAGAATTGGAGCGATTCAATTATCAAAAAGGAGATACTGAAGGTTTGGTAAATACAATACTTTCCATTGAAGGAATTTCAATTGCAGCATTTTTTAAAGAAGACAAAGACAACATTAAAATTTCATTCCGTTCAAAAGGTGATTATTTTGTAAATGAATTTTTGAACCGTCATTTTGAAGGCGGTGGACATAAATATGCGGCTGGTGGTGTAAGTTATGAGTCTTTAGATGTAACTTTAAGTAAGTTCAAATCGTTAGTAGAGGAATTAATTCCATGAAACTAAAAAATATTTCATTTTTTGTAATCGTTTTTCTCAGTTTGACAGCTTGTCGAGGTGAACGTAAAAAAATTGAAAAACACGAATGGAGTGACAACCATTCCGTTGATTACAATCAAGAAATTAATGAACGTGAACAAATCCAAATCAATTTGTTTTTAGCGCACTTCAGTAGTTTGAAAATGAAATTAACAGATTCAGGATTGCGTTACATGATATATCAGGAAGGCACAGTAGGACCTTTGGCAAAAACGGGGCAAACAGCAACGATTCGTGTGAAAGTTGAAACATTGGACGGACGGCTGTGCTATGAAACTGAAAAAGAACAAACCGAATCCTTTGCAATCGATAAAAGTGAGAAAGAATCAGGGATTCACGAAGCTTTGAAATTGATGAAAGTGGGAGACAAAGCCAAATTAATTCTACCAAGTTACCTTGGACACGGACTGTTGGGCGACAGAGAAACCATCCCACCACTAGCAGTATTATACATAGATTTAGAACTTATCAATCTGAAATGAAATTAATTTACGTCCTTCCTCTAGCGATTTCGCTACTTGTTTTCTCTTGTGATTTTGGAAAAAAGCCACATAAAAAAGTGACCGCTCCTCAGGCAAAAAACAAGGAGAAAAAAAAGAATAAAAAAAGTGAAGTAGATACAAGTTTCACGGCAGCAAAAACCAATTTAAAGGATTTTGAAAAAGGTAAGATTGAAAAAACTAAAACCTTAGACAATGGAATTCTAATTAAATGGTTGGTGGAAGGAAATGGTCAAAAGATCAAAAAAGGCGACATGGTTTTGATGGAATATCGTTTGTCTTTACCTGATGGGAAAATTGTTGACGGAAACAATAAATTAAATCTTCCTGCCATTCCTTTTATTGTTGGTTACAACATGCAAACACAAGGTTGGGACGCTTCTTTTGAGTACCTAAATATTGGCGATTTTGTAAAAGTTGAAATTCCTTCTGAATTGGCTTTTGGGAAAAAAGGAATAAATGGCGTTATTCCGCCAGATTCTCCCAATTGGCTATTTGCTAAATTGTATGCTGTTGTGGCTCCAGGAATGAAAGATAACGGTATCACTTCATGGAAAATAAAAGATGCAGATAAAGGTTCAGAGCAAGCAATTCCAGATAAAGAAATTTCATTCCATGCTATCGTTTCAACGGAGTCAAAAGCATCCGTAATGAACACGTATATGTCGAATTTCCCAATAAAATATATTCCTGGACAAAAATCAATCGTACCGGGTTTGCGAAAAATTCTTAAAAATGCTAAAAAAGGCGAACGCTATTTAGTGCTACTTGAAAGTCCACAAGCTTATGGTAGCAGGGGTTACGCCAATCTTATCAAGCCAAATGAAACAGTTTTGTTTAACATTGAAATCGTTGACGTTCGGGCTATTTAAGGATAATTGACTATATTTGGAATCCTAAAATAAAAGGTGCGCAAGTTAATCAAATATCTTTTCTTCTTTTTTCTATTACTTCCGCTTCAAACTGAGGCTCAAAAAGCGTTAGATACAGTCGATACTGAGTTTGGTAGAATGATAATCTACTCAAACAAAACTTGGGCTTTGTTAAAAACAAATGTTTTTGATGGCGTTATGAATCCTCGGGTTCACAAAATAATGACTCAAGAACAAACGATCCCCTATTCGTTATCATGGAACAATGAAGTTTGTTTTTCGAGCAGAAACAATGACTTATCCAAGTTAAATGATACAATTTGGCTTTGCTTAAACGACGAAGAACACGCCGAATTTAATATGCCAGTTCCTGGAATTGTCACCTCTCGCTACGGTCCAAGAAGTGGTAGAAATCACAATGGAATCGATCTTGATTTAGACATTGGCGATGATGTTAAAGCAGCTTGGGCAGGAAAAGTACGTTACGCAAAATTTAATGAAGGTGGATTTGGCAATTTGGTTGTTATTCGCCACTACAATGGTTTAGAAACATTTTACGCACATTTAAGCAGAATACTTGTTTTCCCTGATCAGGACGTGGCGGCAGGCGAAATAATTGGTTTAGGTGGGAATACAGGGCGTTCATTTGGTCCACATTTACACTTTGAAGTACGTTTTTATGACGCGCCTTTGAATCCTGAAGAAGTCATTAATTTTGAGAAAAAGGAATTAAAAAACGAAAATCTTTTTGTACATAAAGCTTTATTCAGACCGGGAGCAAAACCAACAGATTTCTTTGAGGTACATCCAGACGATTTACATCCAACAGAAACTACGAATCCTGAAAATGGAACAGTTGTAGAAGAAAAAATTATAAAACCAGTTGTTGTACGAACACAACAAACTAAATTCTACCGCGTTCGGTCAGGAGATACATTAATTGAAATCGCCGACAGAAACAATACAACAGTTTCAAAAATATGTCAATTAAATGGAATAAAACCAACTACTATTTTACAAGTTGGTAGAAGTTTAAGAATAAAATAAAATGAAAAAACAATTCAAATATATTGCACTACTTATAGTGTTACTAATATCAGTTGCTTGTAATGATTACAATCAAATCATAAAAGGTGACGACTATCAAAAAAAATTCAATAAGGCCAACTCACTTTTTGACGATAAAGAATTTGATCGCTGCATCGTTTTGTACGAACAAATTTACCAGCATTCACCAAAATCCGGAGAAGGCGAATTATCTTACTATCGATTAGCAAAAAGCTACTACGAAATTGAAGATTTTTATATGTCAGGCTATTATTTTAGTTCATTTGTGCAACGTTTTCCTTTCAGTTCTAAAACAGAAGAAGCTTACTTTTTAATGGCTTTAAGTAATGTTAAAAATTCACCTGAATTTTCATTAGACCAAACTGAAACAGAACAAGCCATTACAAGTATTCAAGGATTTGTTGACAGATATCCTAATTCAAAATTAATAGATTCATGTAATCATGTTATTGATAATCTGAGATTTAAAATTGAAAAGAAAGATTTTGAACAAGTAAAGTTGTATGCAAAAACTGAAAATTATAGAGCAGCAGTTACTTCTGCAGAAATCTTCATAGAGAAATATTCGAAATCAAAATACTTTGAGGAAGCTTATTATATTTTGGTTAAAAATTCACACCAACTAGCTCTAAACAGTATTTCAAGTAAAAAAATAGAACGAATCGATCAAACTATTGAAAGATTCAGTAACTTTGCACTCCTCTATCCTAATTCAACATACTTGAAAGAATTAGAAGGATTTACAAAATCTTTGGAACAACAACGAAATAATAAAACAGAATAATAAGCTTAAAAATGAGCCAAAAAAACACACCAGCTGAAAAATCAACAATCACTCGCGACACTATTCGCTTGGAAGAGAAAACAGGTAACATCTACCAATCTCTAGTTGCAATTTCTAAAAGAGCTAACCAAATCAGCGCGCAAACGAAAGAAGAGTTGACTCAAAAATTGCAAGAATTTGCAACGACAACAGACAACTTGGAAGAAGTTTTTGAAAACCGCGAGCAAATAGAAATTTCTAAGCATTACGAAAGAATGCCAAAAGCAACCGCAATTGCTACTCAGGAATTGTTGGATGACAAAATTTATATGCGCAAACCAGAAGAGCAAGCATAATGCAAGGAAAGCGCATCCTTCTCGGAATAACAGGAGGTATTGCAGCTTACAAAATTGCGTATCTCATTCGGATATTAAAGAAAAAAGGGGCTGAAGTCAAATGTATAATGACTCCAGCCTCTTCTGATTTTATAAGTCCTCTTGTTGTTGCAACACTTTCTCAAAATCCTGTTGCAATAGAGTTTTGGGACAAAAAAACAGGAGTTTGGACCAATCACGTTGAATTGGCTTTGTGGGCAGATGTTTTTCTAATCGCACCAGCAACAGCAAATAGCATTGCAAAAATGGCCAATGGATTGTGTGACAATTTATTACTTGCCACCTATCTTTCACTGAAAACAAAAACTATCATATGTCCAGCAATGGATTTGGATATGTACCAACATCCAAGTTTCAAACGAAATATTCAAACTTTAATTCATGATGGTGTTTTGGTCGTTCCTGCAACAAGTGGTGAATTGGCAAGTGGTTTAGAAGGAGAAGGAAGAATGGAAGAACCAGAAATGATCGCACAATTTACAGAAAATTATTTCCTTTCAGACCTTACAAAAAGCAATCAAACAGTTTTAATTACAGCTGGTCCAACTTATGAAGCGATTGATCCGGTGCGTTTTATTGGAAATCATTCCAGTGGAAAAATGGGATTTGCTTTAGCCGAATCGTGTCTAAACAGAGGAATGTATGTTGTTTTGATTACTGGCCCTGTTCAATTGCAAATGGCGCACCCCAATCTAACTTTGATTCATGTCAATTCTGCAGATGAAATGCTTAAAGCTGTTTCGGAAAACTGGTCTGAGTGTCATTTTGGGATTTTTGCTGCAGCCGTTGCGGATTATCGACCAAAAGAAATTGCAATTCAAAAAATTAAAAAGAAGGAAGAAAACCTGACTTTAGAATTAGTGAAAAATCCAGATATTCTGAAATGGGCTTCTGAAAATAGAAATTCGGCACAAAAAGTAATTGGATTTGCGTTGGAAACCAATAATGCGGAAGAAAATGCGTTATTAAAATTAACAAACAAAAAATTAGACATGATTGTCCTAAACACATTAGAAAATGATGGAGCAGGATTTCAATCTGATACTAATAAAATTACTATATTAGATAAAGAAAATGGTAAATTTGAGTTCAATTTGAAATCAAAAAAAGCTGTCGCTCAAGATATTATAGAAACAATAATGAATATAAAATGAAGTTTTTAGTAGCATTTATTTTAGTTTTTTCAGGTTTAGTTAAGTTATTTGCGCAAGAATTCAATTGCCAAGTTTCAGTACTAACCGATGCCAAAGTTGAAGTCAGTTCGACAGAGCAAGACATCATCAAACAAATGAAACAAAGTGTGTATGATTTTATGAACAATACGCAATGGACTGTAGATCAATTCAAAACGGAAGAACGCATTAATTTGAACATTCAAATTCAAATTAAAACTATTCCTAGCACTGGAAATTATACAGGTTATATTCAAATTCAATACAATCGTCCCGCATTTAATTCCAACTATAATTCGCCTTTGTTTAATTTTCAGGATGAGAATGTAGCATTTTCATTTTCAAGAAATGCAGTTTTACTTTACAATGAAAATCAATTCAAAGATAATCTGACATCAATTTTAGCATTTTATGCTTATTTCGTTTTGGGAATGGATTACGATTCTTTCTCTTTAAAAGGTGGTTCACAATATTTTTCAAAGGCACAGCAAATTGTAACCAATGCTCAAGTTTCTGGTGCTGCAGGTTGGAATGCAACTGATCAAAAAAAGAGAAATAGGTATTGGATGGTAGAAAATATCCTTCAACCGGCATTTGAGCCTTTGCGTGAGTGCAATTACATGTTTCACCGAAAAGGAATCGATCAATTATACGAGAATAAAGTTGCTGCAAAAAAGGCAATGTTTGATGCTTTGAATAAATTGACACCAATTGTTCAA
>RFNX01000095.1 GCA_009926905.1 Flavobacteriales bacterium | reverse complement strand
GGAATCTAAAGACTCCGATAAGGGTTAACAGCCGTTATGGCACAGGCAACTACTGAGGAGTCAAAGTTAGGTGCGATGACCCTCGCTGAGCATTTTCGGGAGTTGCGAAAGCGCCTAGTACGCAGCTCTCTGGCCCTAATTTTATGCACTGTTGCTGTGTGGAATCAGTTTTCAGTGATTTTTGCATTCATCCGTGCTCCCTATGACAGCGTGCAGGGCCTCGGATCTACAGCGGTACTTGCGCTGACTGGTGTTACCAGTGGGTTCTCACTTCAACTTAAAGTCTCATTAGCTGCAGCGTTTGTTATTTCTAGTCCGATTTGGATCTATCAACTTTGGAGATTTATCTCGCCTGGGCTAAAGCGAAGTGAACGCAAGTGGGCATACCTCTTTACAGCCATTGCGGTTCCATTGTTTTCCTGCGGCGTATTGCTTGCCTATTTCGTTATGCCTCGAATGTTGGACATTCTTTTTGAGTTCACACCTGCTGATGTGGAAAACGTAACTAGTGTCGAGAGTTACTTAAGCTTCTTCTTGCATCTCACATTGTTCTTCGGTATCGGTTTCCTACTGCCTTTGGTTCTGGTATCCCTGAACTTTGCAGGCATACTGTCAGGCGATCGCCTTAGAGATTCCTGGCGGTGGTTGATTCTGGGAAGTTTTGTTTTTGGTGCAGTTGCAACTCCTAATGGTGATCCACTGGCCATGACCTTCGTTGCATTACCAATGATCGCGCTTAGTTTTATTGCAGTAGGTATCGCATTGATGAATGATGGCCGCCGAGAGCGCGCTGCTGAATTGAGTTAAATCAATGCTTGCCCTGATTGTTAAACCAACATTGATAGGAAAGTCGAAGCTAAACAAAGTGTTGTTGGAGCTCAGTGACTTGAGTCCGATTATTCTTAACGGCTCAACTGTTTCATCTCTAAGGGACGAGATCTCTGAACTTTTGTTGCAGAACTCTGAACTAACCGTGGTGGTTTGCGGTGGTGATGGCACACTTCATTTGGCTCTCAATGCGCTTCCCAGTTTGGACATACCGCTTGCAGTGATTCCGATGGGTACTGGGAATGACTTTGCCCACTACCTAGCAGTAACCAAACCTGAGCAAGCTCTTGCAGTTATTCGCAACTGTGCGCCAGTCAACATGGACATGGGAACGATTGAATTGAGTGACGGTTCAGTATTTCGGTTTGCAGGCATAGCCTCGTGCGGTTTTGATGCCCAAGTCAACGAACGCGCAAATACCTACCGCGGTCCAGCAGGAACCCTTAAGTAC
>RFNX01000096.1 GCA_009926905.1 Flavobacteriales bacterium | reverse complement strand
ATTTTTCGACTGTTAAAATCTCCTGTGCATTGCGAGTATCCCGAGTATAAATTCCCTTCAGCGTCATAAATACGCAGTTGAATCAACGAATATTTGGTAGATACAGCGTTATCTAATCGATACAATGAATCTTTTAACAAATAAGCAGTTGAATCAATGAGTTCGAGGCTATAATCATATTTAATTCGATGTCTTTTCAGGTATGCATTGAACTCTTTTGAAGTTTCATCGTCTTTTTTCTGGAGCCCAATGTGGATAATTTGTAGTGTGGTGCAAGAAGATAACGAAAGTAGAAGAAAAAAAACAATCAATACCCTCATTTCAATCTCAACCTAAGAAAACGCTCATCATTATTCTCTATCTTTAGAAGTTCCATTTCGAAGGTTCCTTCCTCAACTGTTGATCGTTCGGTACCACATTCACTAAATTTATAATCGCAGATTTCTACGTTGTCAATTTTAGCTCGAATGGATTCAAAAGGCCAACCGGAATCGAAACTAAATTCTCTGTATAATACATAATCTGTTGTTTCGTTTGCCGCCAATTTTCCGATGCGTTCACCTCCGATTTTTAGGTTTGTTAAATCATAACCGGTGAGATTCGTGAATTTCACTTTCACCTTGTGCGACTTTGCTTTGGAGCACGAAGTAGAAATCATAGTAGTGAAGAGGATCAGTAGAATCGAAACGAAATATTTCATAATGAATGGTTTGTATGAGCCAAATTACGCTGAAAAGAAAACGAGAATAAGCAAGTTTTATTTTTTAATATTTCTGATTTAGTCATTTATCTAATGAATCGCTTATTGATTAAAGAATTGAGATTGTTTTTGGAAGATGGAATTGAAAATGTTAATTAGTATATGTACTAAAAAAACCACTCCTTACTTCACCAAAAAAAATAAATTACTGTTAATACAGATATTGTACTTTTTGGAAGAATAGTAGTTCAGTAAAAGCTAAATTCAATTGATTTTTTTATTGCTCTTCCACGGATAAACCTGCAATCGTCTAGATAGGGTAAAATAAATTCCTGACCCTCTGCTTGAAAACGTATATAAAAAATTGACGTCCGTGCCATTGTCATCTATTTTTATTCTGTGATGGTCAACCTGAATGTTTCTTGTTCCTTGCAAATAAAAAAGATCGAATGAGAATAAATACTTATACTTTTTTTTCGTGTAAAAGTCAAAACCTAAACCAGCGTTAAAGTAGAAAGAGTTTCTCCATGCACGTGTAGATGTTATTACATATTGAGAATTGTATATGTTCGAATCTAACTCGCCAATGGTAAAAACGGGAATTTCATTGGTTAAGTAAGTGCCGGATTTTCGGTTTACATTCGGACTATTTAATGTGCCAAAACCAATTATCCCTCTTGCTTGAATGGTCTTTGAATTATTCTTCCAAAATAAGTTGTTGTAATTAAATGAAAATCTATTAAATGGCCCTAAGATTGAGACTTGATTATGATTTCCACCTCGCCTAACGATTTGAAGACTTGGATCTGTTGTATAAGGATCAATTGACCAGTCATGCTTGCTTGCCTGTGTTTTTATTCCTGCATGATCTCCAGAAAAACCTAGTTCAAAAAAATGGTTTTCACGGATTTTTAAACCTAAATGAATGCCCAGATCAACACCATTATCAAAAAACATCTTGTCATTGGTTATCGAAAAATATTGATTTGTCATTGTTGAATAGATAGGAGATGTTCTCCAAGATCCGAAAATGTTTCCCTGATTGGTTTTCATATTGACAGTTGGGCGAATGTAAAATGAGGTTTGAGCATACAAATTACCTATTAGCAGGAAAATAGAAATCTGGATGATTATTTTCATAGGTTCGGGGTTATTTAATATCAATGTGTTGCAGGATACATTTTTCGAATATAAAAAACTCCGTCTGCAACTTCGTATAAATTCATTTTTGTCGGACCATTTCCAAATATTTTTGAATTAAAGAAATAAGGATTGTTTTTTTCTCCTTCTTTTCTCAAATCAATAAAAGAATAATCGTATCCTTTTTTATAAGAAAAAGTCTCCACACTCTTTTTCTTCGGTTTTTCAGTTACAAATAAGTTTATAAGCCAGTGATTAAAAAAACGACCTTCATAGGAAGTGATTGCTACAAAATAATACCTATCTCCGAATGATTTTTTCAGATAACTACCCATAAACTTATTACTTGACAAATATTTACTTTTAACAGAACTTGTTGAATTTGCCAAATGAGAATTTGCAGCCCATACTATTATTTTTTCATTTCTAAATGGCTCATTAACAAGCCAATTAAGGTTTTCAGCCATCATTGAATCTCTAATTAGGATATTTGTATTGTATCTTTTTTGATAGTCAGCAATAATTGATTTTAGTTGTTGTTCCCAAAAATTTACATAATCATCATTAAGCTTTTCGCCCTTA
>RFNX01000359.1 GCA_009926905.1 Flavobacteriales bacterium | reverse complement strand
TTTTGCAGGTCCGGTGAAACATTTAAGAACAGATTTCAGTTTTTCATTAGATGGCGTTTCAATTCACCAAATAATTTCTTCGCTTCACCCAACGCCTGCAGTCAGCGGTTTGCCTCAAAATCTTTCCTTGGATTTGATAAAATCGTTGGAAAAACACAATCGTGAATTATATGCTGGTTTCATTGGTTTAGCTGCTTCCGACAAAGCTTCCTTTTTCGTGAATTTAAGATGTTGCCAAGTTACCAAAGGGAAAATCAACTTGTATGTTGGCGGTGGTTACACTAAAGATTCCAATCCTGAAATGGAATGGCAAGAAACAGAAAACAAAAGCAGAACTATACTCAATCTCGTTGAGAAATTGTAATTTTACGATATGCTTTCAAGCGATAAATTAATGGTGCAGTTGGTGGTGGATCAATGCGAAATTCACGGGATACGTAAAATCGTTTTTTCTCCCGGTTCGCGCAACGCCCCACTTGCAATTAGTTTTGATGAAAATCCTGCATTTGAAACACATATCATTCACGACGAACGTAGTGCTGCATTTTTCGCTTTGGGAATGGCGCAAGAATTAGGCGAACCTGTGGCGCTTTGTTGTACTTCAGGAACAGCATCTTTGAATTATTATCCTGCAATTGCCGAAGCATTTTACCGTTCGGTTCCACTTTTAGTGATTACCGCAGACCGACCTGAAAGTTGGATCAATCAAGGTGATGGTCAAACAATTGTGCAAAAAGACGTTTACAAATCACACATTCGTTATGCCGTAAATTTGACGGATGGAAAGCAAACCGAAACAGATATTTGGTTTGCTCAGCGCGAAACTGCGATTGCATTAAATATTTTGAATAGTTCTTGGAAAGGTCCTGTTCATATTAACATTGGTTTGAATGAACCTCTTTATGAAACTGTTGAAAAGACCAATTTTTACGGACGAAAACTAAATACCAATCAACTTTCCACATGTTTAAGTTCTTCATTTAAAAGTGAAATCGCATCGAATTTAGAATCCAGTAAAATTCTTGTTTTATGTGGACAATTACCAAAAAATCGAGCATTAGAAATTGCACTTGAAAAATTCAGTAATAATTCCAATGTGGTTGTTTTGGTTGAAAACACGTCTAATTTACAAAGCGATAAATTCATTAATTGCATTGATCGTACTTTGAATGGAATTGGTGAAAACGAAAGTGAATTTTACCCAGATGTTTTAATAACAATTGGCGGTGCGGTAGTTTCAAAAAAAATAAAAGCTTTTTTACGCAAGGCAAAACCAAAACAACATTGGAAAATTGGCTTCGACTTTCCATTTATGGACACGTATCAATGTTTGACCGATTCCATAGAAATTGCAGATGAACAATTCTTTTCAGAACTGAATGAAATTGATTTTCAAAGAAATAAATTGAATTATTTCGGAAAGTGGAAAAGCATTGATTTACTTGCAAAAGATAGAATTGAAGGATGCATTGCAACATTTGAAAAACTAACAGACATTTCTGTTTTTTACCATTTATTTGACTGGTTGCCAGAACATTCTATTTTACACATTGCTAACAGTTCGGTGGTGCGTTACACACAATTATTCGATATCATCAAAAATGTTCGCTACGAATCCAATCGAGGAACAAGCGGTATCGATGGTTCAACAAGTACTGCCGTTGGAGCTGCAATTGCCAATCCTAATCAGATGCATTATTTTGTCACTGGTGACATTTCATTCTTGTACGATAGCAATGCTTTTTGGAATTCAAAATTCCCTAAAAACCTTAAAATCATTGTTATAAACAACTTTGGAGGCGGTATTTTTAGAATTATTTCTGGTCCAGCAGAATCCAAGCAACGTGAAAAATATTTTGAGGCCTCACAACATCAAAGTACTTCACCAATTGCTACTGCATTCGGAATTGAAAGTTTAACTGTGAAAACAACTTTAGATTTCTTAAATTTGTTACCTGAATTTTTAAAACCAGAAAACGAAATACAATTATTAGAAGTCTTTACAGACACTGAACAAAACCCAAAAGATTTAACACATTTCTTTAATTATATAAAAACAAAATGACCGACTTTTTTAGCATTTTAGGAACCCTTCAAGGTTGGATGTATTTACTAATTCTAACTCTTTTGGAGATTGTGCTTGGGATTGACAACATTATCTTTATTTCCATTGTTACAGACAGATTACCAGCGCTAAAAAAACGCAAAGCACGTAATCTTGGAATGACATTGGCGTTAGTTGTTCGAATAATTCTATTAACGATGGTTTCTTGGATCATGCAAATGACAGAACCATTATTTACGCTTTTTGGTCATCATTTTACAGGTCAAGGTTTGGTGTTAATCGCTGGAGGTTTGTTTTTGATTTATAAGAGCACAATTGAAATGCATAACAGCGTTAAAGGAAATGAAGAGGAAGACAAACATAAATCCAAGGAAACAATGACTGGAATTATTATTCAAATTATTCTTGTAGATTTAGTTTTTAGTTTCGATTCAGTTATTTCAGCAATTGGTATGACAAACGGAATAAGACAAGAAACGGGCGAGAACCCACTAATCATTATCTATTTTGCTGTCATAATTTCCATGATAATGATGCTTTTATTTGCTGGGCAAATTGGGAAATTCATCAATGAAAATCCAACAATTAAAATGATTGCATTGAGCTTTTTGGTTACAATTGGGGTTTTATTAGTTGCCGAAGCCTTCGACCAACACATTCCAAAAGGTTACGTTTATTTTGCTCTTGTGTACTCGTTAATTGTTGAAGTGTTGAATATTCGAATGCGAAAAAATCAAAGTCAATGACGCCAAATGAGGCTGAAATAATCTTACAGTTAAATAGCTTCGACAACCTAGAAGATGCAGTAGAAAATCAACTTTTTGAAATTCGACAACAACTCATCACTAAAGTAGTTTTACCTCAATTA
>RFNX01000633.1 GCA_009926905.1 Flavobacteriales bacterium | reverse complement strand
ATCACCTTCATCAGGATTGATTAAAAATTTTGATATATCATTAGAATTGATGTTGTATAATTCACCTGATTTACCCTTAAGTATTGTATGAGTGTCCCTATTATTAACATCATCCCAATGTAAATCGTAGCAACATAATTCTCCTCCTTCATTAGGCTTTTGTATTGTAATAAAGTAACTAAGTTTATTATCCTTTATATCCATTATTTTTAACCAATTGAAAAAATTTGGAAATTCTTTAAAAAACAAATTTTCACAATGAACAACCAATTCTCCATTTCCAGGAAATAACTCTCGGATATTAAAAGGAACTAGAGGTTTACTACTTGTTGGTTCAATAATTGGTCCAATGTTTTGGAACAAATTATTATTAATTAAAAAATCTATTAACTTTTGGGTAATATTAACTCCTAAATCAATTGTTTGATTCTGAATTAAATCTTCAGCGATTTTTATATAATCTTCAATTGTCATCAAATTGTTTTCCATCATTTGAGAAAATTGAGCAAAACTTATAGGATAAGTACTAAAGCCTTCATTAATTATAGTTTTTTTAGAAAGAGGAATTTTTGATACGTTATTCTTAATACTTAAAACCTCATTTGAAGATAAAAAATTCTTGAATAGAATACCAGTTATTTTTTCATCTAATAATTCGTTAATTAAACCCTTATCTATCAGCTCGTTTGATTGTATTTCTACAAATAAAAAATTATTTTTAGTTTGAATCATATTAAAAATCTAAAAAGAGCAATCAAAGGAGGAAAATGAAATATTAATCTATTGGAATTTTCTTTTATAAATGTAATTAAAACAAAATAGATAATAGCACTAGAAGAAAAAAATGTTTGAGTTAGAATTGAGTCTATTATTATTAAAGATAAGATGTAAATTTTTGTTTTTTTAATGCCAAATGTGTTAGGTATAGTTTTAATATTAAACTGTTTATCTATCGAACAATCGCGAATGTCCCAAAACACTTCACCAATCATAACATAAATAAATAATGATAATATAGGTTGAATAAGATTATTGTAGTTAACTTGACCGTTAGATAATAATATTGCTTGTAGAATGAGAGGAAAGCAAAAAATTAAAAGTGCTGAAAACAAATTTTTAACTAAAAAGATTTGTTTGATTCTAAAATCTCCAAATATTCTTAAAGGGTATAAAAATACAATTGGTAACAAAATAATCCAATAAATAATTTTATAACCAGAATTTAAATAACTTATAAGTGAGGAAATTATTAATAGGAAAACAACTACATATAAAAAACAACTGTACTTTTCTTTTACATATTCATTTGGTTGAGATAGTTTATCAATTTCCCTATCATAAACTCTGTCGAATAAAAACAGTGAAAAATGCCAAAATGTTAATGAGAATATTAAACTGTAATCAACATGTTTTGTTACCCTTAGATTATTGTTAATTAGAAGAAAGAAAAAAATACAACTAATGTGAATCCTATATTTCACAATTTGATAAAAGAAATTCTCTACATATATTTTCATTTCTAAATTAACTTTATTTTTTTAAGCTCCATTGAAATTAAATCAGCATAATGTTTGTGTACTTTAGCATTAGGATGGAATGGGTCGATAGGTGCACAATTATTGGATGGTTTTGAAATGTCAATTGGGAAGTAAACTACATGGACGCCTTCAATTTTAAGTTTGTTTAATAGGTTTTTTGAATCTTTATCTAGACCGACAAAAATCAATTTAATATTATTTTTTTCACAGAATTTTTTTATTTCAATTACAGTTAAGTAGCTTATTCTATTAAGTTTCGACTGTATTTTAGAATATTGATTTTCATCAATTCTCGTATTTATCAAGTTGATTAGCGCAGAATAATGCCGAAACATAAAATGTTTTGGCAGTTCAGTAATTTTAATACTTTTTATAATATTTTTTTTTTCGTTAAAATCAAGATATTTTAAGTAACTTTTTTTATTCTTTTCTAAATTGGGATGTAATACTGAAGTAACGTCTCTAGAATATGCATTCACTAATGGTGTTCTACCATCATGAAAGGTTGCATAATTAAAAATTGCAATTAAAGGTTTTTTTCCAGCAATTACATCATACTTAAGGGAAGAGTACATTTGAAATAAACCATATCCTGGTACTCCTTTATTAGTGATTTTTGCTTTTGAATTTAATTCTTGTAAAAAATACCCCATGTTTTCACTATCAGAAACAGAATAACCAAAAGTATATGAGCATCCGTATAAATTAATGGTTACCAAATTATCCGATTCTATCTTTTCCTGGTTTATTGCGCTTATAATTCTGTTTCCATTTGAATCTGTACAATGGCTGAATGAAAACTTATTATTTATAAAAGTTCTACAACAACTATTTTTTTTTAAGCTCCATCCTAAATTATGATTTACTTCAAAAAAAGAACTAGGTTTTGAGTAATGATTTATTGTTGAATATGGCGAATACCCAATTATTCTTAGAGCAATTTCCCCAATAAATAAAAATACCAGTAAAGAAGACAAAACGATAGTTAGTTTAAAAAATATTTTCTTTTTCACTGGATTTTGTTTTATTATTGTACTTATGATAAAATTAAGAATTATTTTGTAGAAAGAGGTCAGCTAGACTTGAGTTTCGTGGTAGTATTTATTAAAGGCTTAAATTAATCGTAATTCGAAAAAACTTAAGTTACATTAACTAAAAAATGAAAAATTCAATCATTATTAACAACCTAAAAAAATCGTTCAATAAAAGAATAATTCTTGAAGATATATCTTTAACTGTTAATTCTGGTGAAATTGTAGGGGTTATTGGTAAAAATGGTGCAGGGAAGTCAACATTAGCCAAACTAATTTCAGGGATTTTAAAACCATCTTCAGGAACAATTAAAATTAATGGTTCCATTACTTCTATTTTAGAAATTGGAACAGGTTTTCACCCTGATTTTACTGGGCTAGAAAACATTATAATGGTAGCTAGAATGAATGGGTTTAAAGTAGATAAAATACAACAAGAAATTCATAAAGTTATCGAATTCAGCGAACTTGAAAATGAAATAAATAATAAAGTCAAGACATACTCCAATGGTATGTATCTTCGATTAGCATTTTCAATTTTTAGATTTTTTAGCTCGGATATTCTAATAATGGATGAAATTTTTTCTGTTGGTGACACAAAATTCAAAAGCAAATCACTACAAGTTTTCTATGATTTTAAAATTCAAAATAAGACAATTGTTATAGTCTCTCATAATTTTGATGATTTATTAACCATTTGTGACAGAATTATTTATTTGGATAAAGGAAAAGTTCGAATGGACTCATTAGAAAAAAGAGAAGTAATTAAATTGTATTTAAAAGATTATCCTTTGGAACAAAAAATTTTTGATAATAATTGGGAGTATAGATATTTAAAAGAACAAAATAATTCACCAGATAACACTTGGCTTTTTTCTGAAATTAAAAACAGTTATTTTGAATTAATAGGTTTGAAAATATTAAACGACAAACACCTTTCAAAGTTATTATGGAGTGACAATATTAATATTAAAATCACCTTAAAAAAATTGAAATCGACTGAATCAATAGAATTAATTCTTAAGTTTTTTGACTTTAAAGATGCGATAATTTTAGAAACTTCTCATGCTTATAATGAAGATTATTTTTTTGAGAATGAATCTTCTGGAATGTATAGCTATTTACTAAAAATCCCAAAGAGATTCTTTAATCCAGGGCTAATCAATATTACTTTACTTGTTACAGAAAATTTAAATCTAATAGGCGCATGGCATAGAATATGTAGCTTTGAAATAAAGCAAGAACCATGGATGGTAAACAAATCTTGGATTAACTCTCCAGCTCCTTTACTTTTAGATTTAGAATGGAAGAAAGAAAAGATTGAAGAAAAAAATTAGTCTTTTATACTCCTATATTTTTCGTAATCGATTACAAATTTTGAATAATTAAATTTTTCATTGAAATTATTATAAATACTTTTTACATATTTTCCAAAAATGGGTCTTATTAAACGTTCGCTTGAAAAATCATCATAAATATACCAAAAGTCATCCGGTACTTTATATAGCTCTATTTGTTCATTTTTATTCTGATCATAAAATCCGATATGCGGTTCTGCATCTTTATGAACAATTGATAAAGACAGTGAAATTCTTGGTTGGTTGGCTACATTAGGTTTTGAAAAGTGAATAGTAGCAGGATCGAAAAATAAAACTTCGCCAATTTTTGTACTTTGTATTTCAGAATTTTTAATAATATAAGCTTCAACTTCAGAAAATTGATAATCACTAAGAGTGTGGGCCCTAAATCCTCTAAATAAATTGTGGCTTCCTTTTAAAAAATGAATCGCGCCATTCTGCTGATTAGAATCGGAAAGGGAAAACCAGCAGGTTAATGCAGAATATTTTGATTCGTCAATTACTGTTAAATCTTGATGAATGTTAACAAATGAATCAGGTCCAACACCTTTCACTTGGAAAACAACTCCTAATATTTTATAGTCAACTAAAATTAAATCTAATTTCTCTTTTAAAATTTCTACACTCTGTAGATGCATTTGCATCAATTCTTCTTTGCTATTGTGAAAAATTGAAAAATAGTAAGTGTTTTTTATTTCATTTTCATAATTGGGAAAAAAGGCACAAAAAATTCTATAAACTTCATCTAAAGTTTTTTGATCTAAAAGGTCAACTTTTAAAACTCCATCCTTTTCCATCATAGATTGATGAAGTAAATTTTTTAAAATGACTTTCTTCATTTTAAATATTTTGATATTTCTTCAAATGGAATTCTATTCATTTTTTGAGATTCCATTGTTGTGAAAGAGTGTTTTGTAGGTGGAATACTTAGTGATTCTTCTCTAATAGAATTATATTCAAAACTAAAATCATCTTTTGGATAGTGTATTTCTAGCAATGAAAACTCATCTTTTTGAAAGAAAATTTGTTTAATTGCTTCTTTTGGCAATAATGATACTTGAACCACTTTTCTTGAATTCTCAGATTGATTACAAGGTGAACCATGAATAGTGGAATGATAAAATATCAATGCTTCTCCAGCCTTCATGTCATAAGACGTCATGAATGGCTTCAGTTCTGAAAACATTTTGGTGTAATCTGGAAATAATATCCCTGCACCTCGAATTTTGCGATCGATTTTATGAGAACCTTTCACAATCCACATCGCGCCATTACTAGCATCTACATCGTGTAGAGGAATCCAAATGTTTAATGAGAAAAATTTATTTTCATCAACGATGGACCAATCTTGGTGAATAGGAAAGGTAGTTACACTTCCTTGTTTTTTTACGATAAACTGATGTGAAAGTGCTCTATAATTTAAAAAATTATCTTCGAAAGCTTTAGCGATTATTAACTTTATGTTATCACGTATTTTAAATTTATATTCCAAATCAGAATGCCAAATAGTCATGTGTATTCCATCATAAAGAGCAGGTAAGTCATCATCCGGATGCATTTCAAAATAAAATTCATTGAGCTTTTGTAATTGCTCATTAGAAAGAAACGGAATTTTAACAACACCTTCTTTGACTAACGTTTCTGCGTAATCTTGATTTTTAAACATGCTAAACTCACTTACTCTCATATTTCAGGTTTTATGCTCGTTTAAAAACTTTTTGAAATCGGCTTAGTAAAGTTGATTCTTTTTTTTCTTCTAAAATCGGTTCAGAAATCATTGCACAATCTGTTGCTTCGAAAGTTTTATTGTTAACAATTGGGATTTCATTTGCTCTACAAAGTGATTCAAATTCTTCATAACTTATGGATTCGTAGGGATCATCTTCCCAACCTAAACTCACACCTGTTTCTGGACGTTTTTGGCAGTCAATCAAAAAGTTTTTTCCTATTAAAAGATAATCATCTTCATGCTCAATTAATTCAACTTTGCCACCGCAAACATATTCAGGCTTGTGACAGGTGATAAATTTTGCTTCTTTAGGAAGTAAGCCACAGATTACTGCAACCCGTGGTTTATCAGAAACATTCGAATAAGAATTGTGTAAAATGCGATTATCAAAAACAAGTACCTCTCCTTTTTTCATTGGAATAGGCTGTAGATATTTTTTTACGGTTGATTGAATAGCATCGAAAGGAGCAGGGAAAGATATACTTCTAAAAGGTGAAAAAAACCGTTGGGATTTAGGAATTACGCCTAAGCAGCCATTTGAAACAGCCACGTCTTGTAAAGGAATCCAAAGACTTAGTGGAGAATGTTTTCGTTCATCAACGCCAGTTGTATCTTGATGTAAATAAAATTCACTTTTTTCACCAGGTAATTTAACAACAAACGAATGGATAACAACTTTGAAGTCGTGAAAATTCCGTTCTAAATAGGGACGCAATAAAATGTCTATACCATCGAAAATTTGTTTTCTGTAAACTAAATCTTGAGAGTATAAGGAATAAAACATTCCACCTTCTTTGTTTTGTAACTTATGATTGTTTTCGAATATTTCAGTTAACTTTTGGATTACCTCACTTTCAAGGCTCGAATCAATCACAAAACCTTTATCGTAAATGGTATTGGAATAATTTTCATCCTTAATAATAGAATGCTTTATTGGAGTCCAAGGATTATTCTTGTAAATACTCATATTCCTTTTTTATATTTGCAATAATACAAAATTCAACTCAATTTTGAAAGCTAAACGTATAAAAGAATGGTTGCTTCCTAAGGGTGGATTTGTGTTTGGGTTTTTCTTGCTCATATGCGTTTTTTTTTCACACAATACTCCCAATGATTTTTACTTTGTTTCTGGTGCAGTAATTACTTTTTTCTCAATTGGATTTTTAGGATATTGGATCAATGATTGGAGCGATTTTAAATTGGATTTAGTTGCAAAGAAAACAAATTTAACCAATGGTTTTACGACTATTTCAAAGCTTTTAATATTTGTAGTTTTATCAGCATTTTCTGTTGTTCCTTGGATAATTATTTTACCGATTGACAAGATTGTTATTGTATCACTAGTTGGTCAGTTTGCACTATTTATAATTTATTCGTGTCCTCCAATTAGAGCGAAACGAATTCCATTTTTAGGCTTGATTTTAGATGCATTTTATGCAAATGTAATTCCTGTAAATTTGGCTTTTTATACCGCATGTTTGTATTTTAAAATTGAAATTTCAGGAGTTCTTTTTTCGTCATTAGTTATTTGGGCTTTTGTGTATGGAATTCGTGGCATCATTGTACATCATTATTTTGACAGGAAAAATGATGAAATTTCAGGAGAATATAATCTTTTTCAAACCTTTAAGAAACAATCAGTTTTTAAACTGACTTCACTTTTTTATTTTTTAGAAATTGCATTTAGAACTTTAACACTTTGGAAATTAGTGTGCTTTTTGAATCCAATGATTTCAGAAAACCAAAGCTTGTTGACGCATGCACTATTTGTGATTTCTTTGGTATTCACTTTAACGGATATTATCAACTTTTTTCGCAAGTTACCACCAAATCCATTTGCATCAAATTGGAATGATGTATTTAATCAAAAAGCAGTAATCTGTTGTTTTTTGATTCAATTTGGAAGTGCGAATTACTTATTTTTGATCATTTCAATTTCACTTCTTGTTCTATTGTTTTCTTTTAATCAATGGTTGCCTTTTCAAATATTCCTTGCGCAAGTATCTTTATTAATTAATCATTTTATATATGAATGTTTATATGCTTTTAGAGGTGTTTTGCCAAAATCGGTTTGGAGAAAAAACATAAAAAATTGGAAATTAACACATCAAAAAAAACACAAGCGAACGGTTGCTATTTTCAATGAAAACAAAGACAAATACACAGAAACTTTTATAAAGGGTCATGTTGACTTTTTACCTTTAAATAAAGTCTATTATTTTGGCAAACTGCCGGTTAATATTTTTCCTTGGGGAAATGTATTTAGCGACAACGGGTTTTTAAGTAGATTTCAAAATATAACATTTGATTTTTTTGGAATCGATCAACGAAAAGTGTTTAAAAACAAGCTTTCGCGTTCTATCAAAGGCCGGAAAATAAATGTTGTTTTGGCAGAATTTGGAACCATGGGGGCACAAATCTACGAGGCATGTGAGTTGGCTGGAGTGCCCTTAGTTGTTGTTTTTTACGGATATGATGCTTGGTACAAAAGCACATTAGATTCCAATATTTTGAAGTATAAAGAAATGTTTTCTTATTCATCTAAGGTTATTGGTGTTAGTCTAGACATTTGTCGACAATTAGAAAAGTTAGGTTGTCCAAAAGAGAAAATTGAATATTTACCTTGTTATGTAAATTTGAGACAATTTAGTTATTCTGATTATTTGGGAAGACATCAGATTGTTTTAAGTGTTGGAAGATTTTCTGAAACGAAAAGTCCACATCTGACGATTTTAGCTTTTAATGAGGTTTTAAAGGAGATACCTGAAGCAAAATTAGTTTTGGTTGGTAAAGATGGTGGAGGAGAATTATTTGAAGCCTGTCATATTTTAGTTAAGGCATTACAAATTGAAGATAAAGTTGAATTTAAGGGAATTTTGACACCAAGAGAAGTAAAAAATGAAATGGATAAAGCTAGTGTTTTTGTTCAACATTCAATTACAACGCCAATCAATGGTGATAAAGAAGGCACACCTGTTTCAATAATGGAAGCAATGGCATCAGGGCTTCCTGTCGTTGCTACCAATCATGCTGGAATTGCTGAATTGATAAAGTCTGGCGAAAATGGGTTTCTAGTTGAAGAATTTGATTACCTCTCAATGGCAAAACAAATTGTATATTGCCTGAATAATCTAGAGTTAATGTCTGAAATAGGAAAAAATGCTTCACATTCAATTTATTCGAATGAATTGATTGTCAATCATCAAAAAATCCTTCAAGGAATATTAACAGAAAGCACTAAAAAATGATGTTGAATTCAAAGTGCTTCAAAAAACAAGTATTTCAACACCTCAAATTTTCTGTTGATATTAGTTTTTTATTCATTATATATC
>RFNX01000097.1 GCA_009926905.1 Flavobacteriales bacterium | reverse complement strand
ACTATTTATTGGAAAGTGGCGACGTTGTTGGCATTGAAAACATTGATGCTCCCTTACGCTTGGCCTTGATGCCGTATATTTCTACTTATGTAAATCACTCTAAAGAAAATGGTTTTTCAAAATCCATCAACGGTGGAATGGACATTAAATATGGATTAAACGAAGCGTTGACGTTGGACGTTACGCTCGTTCCTGATTTTGGGCAAGTTGTATTTGATAAGCAAGTTTTGAATTTAAGTCCGTTTGAAATTCAATTCAATGAAAACCGCCAATTTTTCACCGAAGGAACAGAATTGTTCAATAAAGCGGGTTTGTTTTACAGCCGTAGAATTGGTGTTCAAGCTCCGTATTCCGTTTTGAAAACGCTTTTGACTACCGATGAACAATTGGAAAATGTACCAACTTCGACACAACTTTACAACGCGAGTAAACTTTCAGGCCGATTGAAAAATGGGTTGGGAATCGGAGTTTTTAATGGAATTACCGCGCCTCAATACGCAAAAGCAATCAATTACAACACCAACGAAGAACGTTCAATAATGGTGAATCCTTTGACCAATTATAATGTGTTTGTCTTGGATCAAAACTTGAAAAATAATAGTTCCGTAACATTTACCAATTCAAACGTTTGGCGCGCAGGAAATTTCTACGATGCGAATGTTTCTGCCTTTAATTTTAAACTCAACACTAAAAACAATAATTACTCTGTGGAAGGTGGAACGGCGATTTCTGCAAAACTTCAAGAAAAAAATGAAATCGGTCACAATTGGAACATTTACGCTGGAAAAAATCGAGGAAACTTGATTTATGGAGCGAGTTATTTCGAAGAGTCAAATACATATGATCCCAACGATTTAGGATTCAATCCAGTGAACAACCGAAGAATTGTTGGCATTAATGGTGGGTATCGAAATTTTAAACCAAAATGGCAAAAACTGAATAAATTTGGTGTAAATGTCAGCGCCTCTTACAACCGTTTATATTCTCCAAATGTGTTCACATCAGCAAGTGTAAACTCTGGTTTTTACATGGTTACAAAAACATTTAACGCAGCAGGAGTTGGTTTCAACGGTGCGTTGACCGAAACACGTGATTACTTTGAACCTCGAACTTGGGGCAAAGTTTTCAATTATCCCAGATGGCGCTCTTTTAGCGGTTGGGTTTCTTCAAATTACCAAAAAAGAATCGCTTTAGATGCAGGCTGGAATTATGTTTTTATAGACCGCGATAATTGGTGGGAAACAGATTATTACATCAATCCATGCTTTCGAATCAACGACCATTTGTTTTTGATTCCGAGTTGGACGCATTCGTTCCAATTGAACGCACAAGGTTTTGCAGTTCCTTTTGGCGAAGCTGTTGATACAACAAGTGCAATTATTTTTGGAACACGCAATCGCATCGATGTAACGAGTGGCATCAGTTTAGATTGCAACATCACCAACCGAATGGGATTGACTTTCCGCTTGAGACATTACCGTTCAGCGATTACTTATTCTTCTTTTTCAGAATTGCGTGACGACGGCACTTTGAATCCCCTGCCAAATTACAATGGATTGGATGCCAACGGAAAATCAGCTTACAACATCAATTTCAATGCTTTCACAATCGATATGATGTACCGTTGGGTTTTCCAGCCCGGAAGCGAAATCAATATTGTTTGGAAAAATTCAATCTTCACTTCCGACGATCGCGTAGCAGATTTATATTGGAACAATTTGCGCGCAACATTAAACAACGGACCAACAAATAGTCTTTCAGTAAAAGTCATTTATTGGCTCGACGCTCAGCAGTTGA
>RFNX01000505.1 GCA_009926905.1 Flavobacteriales bacterium | reverse complement strand
AAGTTGGAGTTGTATCAAGCTACTTGTTATGGATGGTTGTTGGAATCATCGGGTTGGTTGTTTATTATTTAATAAAAATATAACGTTTTGGAATTATTTATCATACCCTTAATTTTTGCGATACTTACAGCTGTTGCTCCCAAGAATGTAATGCGTTACATTGGACTTGTCGGAGCTTTAACAACATTAGCTGCAACGATTGCACGTGTAGTTTCATTTTCTCCAGAAACGACAGTTAGCTTGTTTGATCCAAACATCATTACTTCATTTGGCTTAACATTCAAAATGGGATACGATGGCATGAGTTTATTCATGGTACTTCTTACAAATGTGATGGTTCCAATCATTTTGTTGAGTAACCTAAACAGACCAATAGCTGATGAACGTTCTTTCAACGGAATGACTTTGTTTATGCAATTTGCTTTAATTGGAGTTTTCACAGCAATGGACGGAATAATGTTTACATTTTCTGGGAAATTACTTTGATTCCAATTTTCCTAATTGCTTTGTGGTACGGTGCTCCTGAACGTAAGGCAGTTTTAACGAAATTCTTCATTTACACTTTCGTTGGTTCATTAGCAATGTTGCTTTCGTTAATGGCTTTAGGAACATACACAACTGATTTTTCTTACCAAAGTTTAATTGCAATAGAACTTTCTACCAAAGCTGCATTTTGGATCATGAGTGGTTTCTTCTTAGCATTTGCTATTAAAATTCCTTTATTCCCTTTCCACACTTGGCAACCTTCAACTTATACTGCTGCGCCAATGGCTGGAACGATGTTATTGTCAGCTTTGATGTTGAAAATGGCTTTATTCGGAATTATTAAATGGATGATTCCTTTAGCTCCAGAAGCGTTGAATGATTTCAAATGTATCATCATTACATTAGGAATAATTGGTGTTGTTTACGCTGGAATCATTGCCATCAAACAATCAGATATCAAACGTCTATTTGCATTTTCTTCAATCAGTCACGTTGGTTTGATTGCAGCTGGAATCATGTTATTCGATAAAGACGCACTTTCTGCAGTATTCATTCAAATGGCCAACCACAGTTTAGTTGCTGTTGGATTGTTCTTAGCCGCTGACGTTCTTGAAAGCCGTTTAGGTACAAGAAAATTAGCTGAAATGGGCGGTGTAGCGAAATTGGCTCCTAAGTTTGCATTTTGGTTTGCTGTGATTGGTTTTGCTTCCGTTTCAGTGCCATTCACTTCTGGATTCATTGGCGAATTCTTAATTCTTAAAAGTCTGTACGGTTACAACTGGATTGTTGGTTTAATCGCTGGTACAACTTTAGTTTTCGGTGCTGTTTATACATTGAGAGCATATCAATTAAGTATGTTTGGCGCACCAAAAATGGAAAATTTCAAAGATTTAACTTGGAATGAAATAGCTGCCTTTTTTATTTTAACAGTGATTATTGTTGGTCTTGGGGTTTATCCGCAAGTAGTTATAGATTTTGTTGGACCTAGCTTGGATAATTTATTCAGTACAATTCAAGCTTCTAATACATTAGTACCGTAATATGGATGCGTTAATAGTAGTTTTTATAACAGGATTGATTTCCATGTTTATTGCAATGGCTAAAAAGCCAGTTTTAGTGCTTGTTACAGCTGTATTAGGTTTGTCAGTTGCAATCGGTTTAATGGTATGGCAGTGGTATTATCCACACAATTACTTTGTGAAATATGAAGGTTTACTTTTTGATCAAGGTGCTGTTTTGTACAGCGTTTTGGCAATGTCCTTCACGTTCTTAGTAATTGCAGGTGGTTACAACTATTTCAAAAGAGAAGCTGAACACACGGGTGAATACATTTCGCTTTTGATTTTTTCACTTGTTGGAGCGCTTTGTATGATTGCCTACACCGATTTATTTATGTTCTTCTTAGGTTTAGAAATTCTTTCTATTCCGATTTACGTAATGGTTGGTAGCAAGAAAAAAGATACGTTATCGGCTGAAGCTTCATTGAAATATTTCTTCACAGGAGCTTTTGCTACAGGTGTTTTCTTATTCGGTACTGCTTGGGTTTTTGGCGCAACAGGTTCATTTAGATTGGATGAAATTGAAACTGCAATTACTGATGGAACAGCAAATGGACCCTTATTAGGAATTGGAATTTTAATGATGATGGCATCTTTCTTATTTAAAGTTGGTGCTGCACCGTTTCATTTTTGGAGCCCTGATGTTTATGGTGGAAGTCCAAATATTGTAACAGGTTACATGGCAGCTGTTGTGAAATTGGCTGGTTTAATCGCCTTTATGAAATTATTTGATTATGCTTTCTCTGGAATGCATGAATTATGGTCAGGTGCTTTGTACGCTTTGATTATCTTGACAATGTTTGTGGGTAACCTTTCTGCATTACGTCAAACTAAATTCAAAAGAGTATTGGCTTATTCAAGTATTTCAAATGCAGGATATGCTTTACTTTCTATCATTACACAAGACACATCAAGCTTCTGGAATCTTTGGGTTTATGTTTTAGGATATGGTCTTTCAGTTATTGCTTTGATTATTGTTTCTGTTGTTTTGGATGATAACGAAGATGATATTTCTTCATTCAAAGGAATTGGAAGAAAAAACCCTTTTATCGGTTTTGTAATGGTTCTTGCATTACTTTCATTAGCTGGTGTTCCTCCATTGACAGGATTTGTTGGGAAATATATGGTTTTCTCTACAGCTTTCAAACAATATCCAGAATTAGTAATCGTTGCCATTATCAATTCAGGAATTGGTATTTACTACTACTTAAAACTATTAATGACAGCCATGTCAAAAGAAGATGCGGACAGTGCGGAAACATTACAACCAACTGCTCTTCAAAACATCGTATTGTTCATTTGCGCTGTAGGACTTTTAGTGGGTGGTTTTATCGGATTGTAATCTGACTTACTTTTTTTGTTCAATAAATCCTTAATCGAAAGGAATTCAATGTATCGTTACCATTAAAGCGATATTATTTTTGAACATAGGCGAAGTTTACGGCCTTGAATTTCTAGGTTTTAGCTACTGAACTGAAAATGGTGAATTTTAAGAATTTCTGTAAGAACATTCGCTAAAATCCAGTTTCAGAAAGAAGCTAAAATTGTTTGCAACGAACCAAAATCTATTGTTGAATAGCAAATTGCAAACAAAGAGAAATTCAGAGCCTAGATTTTTTGTTTCTTTTTGATCATGCAAAAAGATAGGCAATAATCAATATTAAGTTGAAAAAGATTTTACAAGAAACGTTATTCGATTTTAATTAGAAAAAACAACATTTTATTTCTCTTAACC
>RFNX01000507.1 GCA_009926905.1 Flavobacteriales bacterium | reverse complement strand
GATCGATTTGCTAATTTTCGAAGCGATAAAAGTAAATCCCAACTGAAATTACCATTTCCTGAAAATTGAAAAGGATAACCTTCATGAGATAGGTAAGTAATTAGCGAATCTGAAAAATAGAATTGAAAAATGTCTTTTTGCTGATTATCACAAGCAATGTAAATTGAATTGTTTTGCTTCAACAACTTTGAAATCAAAGGAATGCAGCGCGAAACGTGTCCAAAACCCCAATTTAATGGTGAGATAAGGATCCGTTTACTAACTAATTCTTCAACTTTCATTTTGCAGATTAAATATTAAAAATAGTCAAAATCAAGGTTTCTTTTCAAAGTTTATTTAATTTTAAACCCAATTAAAAAAATACACAATGATAGACGGAAATGAATTCAGAAAATATGCTACTAAGCATGTAGGAATAAACAGCATGGTGGTTGACCATTATATTGAATCTTCTGTGACTCCATATATAATCGAAGAACGCCCATTAAACATGACACAAATGGATGTGTTTTCTCGTTTGATGATGGATCGCATTATCTTTTTAGGTACAGGAATCAATGACCAAGTAGCGAATATTATCAATGCACAACTTTTGTTTTTAGAATCAGTTGATGCTAAAAAAGACATTCAAATTTACTTGAATTCCCCTGGTGGATCTGTTTATGCAGGACTTGGAATTTATGATACAATGCAATACATACGTCCTGATGTGGCTACTATATGTACAGGAATGGCAGCTTCTATGGGAGCTGTATTAATGTGCGCTGGAGCAGAAGGAAAAAGAAGTGCATTGAAACATTCACGCGTTATGATTCACCAACCTTTAGGTGGGGCGCAAGGTCAAGCATCTGACATTGAAATCACAGCACGTGAAATCCAAAAGTTAAAAAAAGAGTTGTACGATATTATTGCAAGACATTCCAACCAACCGTATGATAAAGTGTGGGCTGATTCTGATAGAGATTATTGGATGACTGCTGAAGAAGCGAAAGAATACGGAATGGTTGATGAAGTACTTTTGAGAAATCCTAAATAATATCATTAATGGCAAAAAAAGAAGCTACTTGTTCATTTTGTGGCGAAAATCGTAGTGCAGTAAAAATGTTGATTGCAGGAATTTCGGCACAAATTTGTGATAACTGTGCCTACCAAGCAAACAGAATCGTTCAAGAAGAAATTGCTCATCATTCGAAATCAGGAATTGGTACTTCGAAAGTTGGAAAGAAACTTAAATTGTTAAAACCAAATGAAATCAAATCACATTTGGATGAATATGTAATTGGACAAATTGACGCAAAAAAAGTATTGTCAGTTGCGGTTTATAATCATTTTAAACGATTAAACAATCCAAATTCTGAAGTTGAAGTTGAAATCGATAAATCGAATGTCATTTTAGTTGGAAGAACGGGGACAGGAAAAACATTATTAGCTAAAACTATTGCAAAACTTTTAAATGTTCCTTTTTGTATTGCTGATGCAACAGTCTTGACAGAAGCAGGTTATGTTGGAGAAGATGTGGAAAGTATTCTTTCACGTTTACTTCAAGCTGCAGATTACGATGTTGAGGCAGCGCAAATGGGAATCGTTTTCATTGATGAAATTGATAAAATTGCAAGAAAAAGTGACAATCCATCTATTACGCGAGATGTTTCAGGTGAAGGAGTTCAGCAAGCGCTTTTGAAATTATTGGAAGGTGCAGTTGTAAATGTTCCACCACAAGGAGGAAGAAAACATCCTGAGCAAAAAATGATTCAAATTGATACTCGAAATATTTTATTTATTTGTGGCGGAGCTTTTGATGGAATTGAAAACATTATAGCCAATCGTATAAATCGTCAAACAATCGGTTTTAGTAGTTCAGTAGAAGAGCGCATTGAACAAGATTCATTACTAAAATATATTAATCCATTGGACATAAAAACCTATGGTTTGATACCAGAACTAATTGGTCGTTTTCCTGTTATTACTTATCTCGAGCCTTTAAAAGAAGCAGATTTGAAACGAATTTTAATGGAGCCAAAAAACGCGTTAATCAAACAATATGTTCGCTTGTTTGAATTAGACAATGTTAAATTGACTTTAGAGAAAGACGTTTACGATTTCATTGTTCAAAAAGCTGTGGAGTTCAAACTTGGCGCAAGAGGTTTACGTTCTATTTGTGAGGCGATTTTAACAGATGCAATGTTCGAAATACCTTCTAAGAATTTAGAAGAGTTTAATATTGATTTAGATTATGCTCAATCAAAATTTGAAAAATCAAAGCTTGCATCGCTAAAAGTTGCTTAACTTAGTTATCCGAATTTAGAATTAACTTATTACTACACATTATACAACATGAAAACTATACAATTTAGAGAAGCCCTACGCGAGGCAATGAATGAAGAAATGAGAAGAGACGAGCGTGTCTTTTTGTTAGGTGAAGAAGTTGCAGAATACAATGGTGCCTATAAGGTTTCGCAAGGAATGCTCGACGAATTTGGTCCTAAAAGAGTTATCGACACACCGATTGCTGAATTAGGTTTTGCTGGAATTGCTGTTGGTGCTTCAATGAATGGTTTGCGTCCAATTGTTGAATTTATGACTTGGAACTTTGCAATACTTGCAGCTGATCAAATAATCAATTCAGCAGCAAAGATGTTACAAATGTCAGGTGGTCAATATCACTGCCCTATTGTATTTAGAGGTGGAAATGGAACTGCAGGACAATTAGGTGCAACACACTCTCAAAGTTTTGAAGCATTTTATGCTCATGTTCCTGGTTTGAAAGTTATCACTCCATCAAATCCTGCAGATGCAAAAGGTTTGTTGAAAGCAGCAATTCGCGATGAGGATCCAGTTGTTTTCTTAGAATCTGAAAAAATGTATGGAGACAAAGGAGAAGTTCCAGAAGGAGAATACATTATTCCAATTGGAGTTGCTGCGATAAAAAGAAAAGGTACAGATGTAACATTGGTTTCTTTTGGTAAAATAATAAAGCTTGCTTATGAAGTCGCAGAAATTCTTGAAAAGGAAAACATTAGTGTGGAAATTATTGATTTGAGAACAATTCGCCCAATTGATTACGGAACAGTCGTAGAATCAATTAAAAAAACGAATCGTTGTGTAGTTTTAGAAGAGTCATGGCCTCTCGCATCAATTTCAAGTGAAATTGCATACCATTTGCAAAGATATGCTTTTGATTATCTTGATGCTCCTGTTGAAAGAGTTACTCAAACAGATACACCTTTTGCATTCTCTCCAACGTTAATTGATGAAGCATTACCAAATAAAGATAGAATTATTAAGGCAATAAAATCAACTTTATATAGAAATTAAAGATGAAATTCAATTCTCTTGAAAAGCCCTTCCAGTAAGGGCTTTTTTTGTGTCTCATTGAAAAGAAACAATAAACTAACATTAATTTGTCGAAAAAATGAATAAAATTTCACTTTGCTATTGCATACTTAGATAAAATAACTATCTTTGCACCCCTCAAAGTGCGTTTGAGGTAGTAATTATTTATTTAAATTAAGAGTATTTTATGCCAACTATTCAACAGTTAGTTCGCAAAGGAAGAACTGCGGTGGTAAAGAAAAGTAAATCCGCTGCACTTGATTCGTGTCCGCAACGTAAAGGGGTATGTGTACGTGTGTATACAACCACGCCAAAAAAACCTAATTCAGCGATGAGGAAGGTTGCCCGTGTTCGTTTAACTAACGGCAAAGAGGTAAATGCTTACATCGGTGGTGAAGGTCACAATCTTCAAGAACATTCATTAGTATTAGTTCGTGGTGGAAGAGTTAAAGATCTTCCAGGTGTTCGTTATCACATTGTACGTGGTGCTGAAGATACAGCAGGTGTTCAAGGTAGAAGCCAGCGAAGATCAAAATACGGAACAAAACGTCCTAAGCAGAAATAATATTAAAGCTTTACAAAAATGAGAAGAAGAAAAGCCAAAAAAATTGCGATTCTGCCAGATCCAAAGTTTAATGATGTGGTAGTAACTAAATTCGTTAATAACTTGATGTTTTCAGGTAAAAAGAGTTTAGCATTCAAAATTTTCTATGATGCGATTGAAATCGTTGATAAGAAAAATGAAGAAGTAGAAGGATTAGAAATTTGGAGAAAAGCATTGGAAAATGTTACTCCAGCAGTCGAAGTTAGAAGTAGAAGAGTAGGGGGAGCAACGTTCCAAATTCCAACTCCAGTGAGAGAAGATAGAAAAGCTTCACTTGCCATGAAATGGTTAATTGGCTATGCTCGTAAAAGAAACGAGAAAACAATGTCTCAAAAACTTGCTTCTGAAATTATTGCTGCTGCTAAAGAAGAAGGTGCTGCTTTCAAAAAGAAAGAAGATACTATGAGAATGGCAGAAGCTAATAAAGCATTTTCACATTTTAGATTTTAAGAAATGGCTAGAGATCTTAGATTTACACGAAATATTGGTATTGCAGCACACATTGATGCTGGTAAAACAACAACAACAGAACGTATTTTATTTTACGGTGGCGTAAGTCACAAAATTGGTGAAGTACATGACGGTGCTGCTACAATGGACTGGATGGAGCAAGAGCAAGAAAGAGGTATTACAATTACTTCTGCCGCTACTACTCTAAATTGGAAATATAGAGGTGAAACTTATCACGTAAATATCATTGACACACCAGGACACGTTGACTTTACAGTTGAAGTTAATCGTTCTTTAAGAGTATTAGATGGTTTAGTTTTCTTGTTTTCTGCAGTTGATGGTGTTGAGCCTCAATCAGAAACAAACTGGAGATTAGCAAACAACTATAATGTTCCTAGAATTGGTTTTGTTAACAAAATGGATCGTCAAGGAGCTGACTTTTTAAAAGTATGTTCTCAAGTTAAAACAATGTTAGGTAGTCACGCATTACCATTGCAAATTAACATCGGTGAAGAAGACAATTTTAAAGGAGTTGTAGATTTAATCAACTTTAAAGGAATTGTATGGAACGAGGATGACTTTGGAATGACTTTCAAAGAAGTTGAAATTCCTGCTGACATTATTGAAGATGCAAGAAAATTAAGAAGTGAACTTTTAGAAGCTGTTGCTGAATTTGATGAAACATTGATGGAGAAATTCTTCGAAGATGAGAATTCATTAACAGAAAGAGAAATCTTAAATGCACTTCGTGAAGCAACAATCTCAGGAAAAGTTGTGCCAATGATGTGTGGTTCTTCTTTTAAGAATAAAGGTGTACAGGCAATGTTGGACATGGTAATGGAAATTCTTCCTTCACCAATGGATATTGAGGGTATTACTGGAATTAATCCAAAAACAGACGAAGAGATTATGCGTCAACCTTCTGTTGATGAACCGTTCGTTGGATTAGCATTTAAAATTGCAACGGATCCTTTTGTTGGACGTTTATGTTTCGTAAGAGCTTATTCTGGAAAATTAGAAGCTGGTTCTTATGTATTAAACACTCGTTCAGGAAACAAAGAACGTATTTCACGTATCTTCCAAATGCACGCAAACAAACAAAATCAAATTCCTGAGCTAGGGGCTGGTGATATTGGAGCGGTTGTTGGATTTAAAGATATCAAAACAGGAGATACACTGTGTGCTGAAAATGCACCTATCGTTCTTGAGTCAATGGTATTCCCTGAACCAGTAATTGGTTTAGCGATTGAGCCTAAAACTCAAGCTGATACAGATAGGTTATCTATAGGTTTAAATAAATTATCAGAAGAAGATCCAACTTTCCGTGTAAATACTG
>RFNX01000098.1 GCA_009926905.1 Flavobacteriales bacterium | reverse complement strand
CACCTTGCATGCCACATTTGGAACATTAATAAATACCACAATTTCACATCGTTTTCTTTTTTACCACCAAAGAAAGCATCTTTTATTTTTGCGACGTTATTCCAATTGAAAATTCCTTGATCTTCAATTCTTGATTGATTGATATACGTTTCAATTAAATCGCGTAAATCGTTTTGCATCCAAGAAGCAATCGGAATGGCAAAGCCCATTTTTGGACGATCCATCATTTCCTTAGGAAGATAATTGTGTGTTATTTCTTTAAGAATGTATTTTTTACTTCCATTGTGATATTTGAAATCATCTGGAAGTTGTGCAGCCCATTCAATTACTCTATGGTCTAAATAAGGCTCACGTCCTTCCAAACTCACTGTCATCGTTGCTCTATCCACTTTTTGAAGAATATCGTCAACCATGTAAGTTTGATAATCAATTGCCATCATGTAAGCCAATGGTGTGTAATTTTCAGGACGCAACTCTTTCGAATGATATGCTGTTTGCAATTCATCCACATGCGTTTTCATCAATTTATCCAATTGTGCATTCGTGAATTGTTGACTTAAACTCAACATAATGCTTTCAGGTGAAGGATTTCTTAAAATACCTTTCATCTTCTCATAGCGGTTATGGAAATTGTATTTGTTTCTAAGAACTGGCAATGAATTTGAAGGAATTACGTCCATCATTCCAGCCATCATATTTCTTACTGGAGAAGGAATACGGTTAATTTTTGGTCCAAAACGGTATAAATAATCATAGCGATTGTAACCTGCAAAAACCTCATCTCCAGCATCAGCACTTAAAGCAACTGTTACATGTTTACGAGCAGCTTTACTTACCAAAGTTGTAGGGATAGCACTGCTATCTGCAAAAGGTTCATCGTAATAAAAAGGCAATTCAGGAATTAAATCCAAGGCTTCTTTTTGTGTACAATTGATTTCTGTATGGTCTGTTCCTAAATATTTGGCTACGTCTTTTGCATAAGGAGCTTCGTTTAATCCAATGTCGGGAACGCCAATTGTAAACGTTTTTAATTTTTCAGTTCTATCCTTTTGAAGTAATGCAGTTACAGAAGCACTGTCATAACCACCACTTAAAAATACTCCAACAGGAACATCAGCAACCATTCGATAATCACATGCTGATTTTAATAATTTCTCAGTTTCGGTTTTAGCTTCCTCGAAAGAAATGTCTAATTTTTTCTTGTTGTAACTATCGTAAACATTCCAATATTCTTTCTGATGAGCAATTGAATTTGACAATACTTCATCCGCATTATTCAAATTAAATTCCAAGAAATGACCTGGTTTTAACTTTGTACAATAGTTAAAAATACAATGAGGGGTTGGAACATTTCCATATTGCATAAAAGCATTTACTGCTCCTAAGTTGATTTCTTTTTTGAAACCAGAATTTTCGTGGAATGCTTTTAATTCAGATGCGAAAAGAAATAATCCATCTTTCCAATAATAGAAAAATGGCTTAATTCCAGCTCGGTCTCGTACACAAAATACTTGCTTCGTTTCTGTATTGTAAATCACAAATGCAAACATCCCTATAAAACGAGAAATGCAATCTTTTCCCCATTGAATATAAGCATGAAGAATCACTTCTGTATCGGAAGAACCAACAAATGAATGACCTATTTCAATTAAATCTTTTTTAATTTCAGCAAAATTGTAAACCTCACCATTGAAGCAAATCCAATAATTTTGAAATTTCATTGGTTGTTTTCCAGACTCTGTAAGGTCGATAATTGAAAGTCGAGCATGACCTAGTCCAATGGTAGCTTCTTCTTCTCGAACCATTTCTGTAC
>RFNX01000511.1 GCA_009926905.1 Flavobacteriales bacterium | reverse complement strand
AGCATCTATTGGTTGGCATTTGTGACGCTCAAACTATATTGGAATGAATTTGTTAGAATGAATAAATTGTCAGAAATAAATGTTGACGAGTTGATTCAACAACGCTTACAATTAGAAAATCAGATGAATGAAATCGTTCCGAATTTGTAATTTGGACAAGATAAAAGAACATTAGATTATGGAAAACGAATCAGTTACGAAGATAAAAAAACCGAAATGGTTGCGTGTAAAATTGCCAACAGGCGAGAATTACAAAAAAGTGCGTGGCTTGGTTGATGAACATAAATTACACACCATTTGTGAAAGTGGAAGTTGCCCAAATATGGGTGAATGTTGGGGAGAAGGAACAGCAACTTTTATGATTCTCGGAAATATTTGTACCCGCTCTTGTGGGTTTTGTGCTGTTCAAACAGGAAAACCTGAAGAAGTTGATGTTTATGAACCAGGACGTGTAGCAAATAGTGTAAAAATTAATGGGAGTTAAGCATGCGGTTATTACTTCTGTTGATCGTGACGATTTGAAAGATGGAGGTTCGGAAATTTGGGCACAAACAGTGCGTGCAATTCGCCAACAATCACCTCAAACAACAATGGAAACCTTGATTCCTGATTTCGCTGGAAAATGGGAAAACTTACAAGTAATTATCGATGTTGTACCAGAAATCGTTTCGCACAATTTAGAAACAGTGCGTAGATTGACAAAACAAGTGCGCATTCAAGCTAAATACGACAGAAGTTTGGAAGTTTTGTTCCGTTTGAAAAAAGGAGGAATGCGAACTAAATCAGGAGTGATGCTTGGATTGGGTGAAACGCCTGCTGAAGTTCTCGAAACAATGCAGGATTTAGTCGCTGTTGGAGTAGACATTTTAACTTTAGGTCAATACTTACAACCTACATTAAAACACCTTCCAGTTGCTGAATTTATCACCCCAGAGCAATTTGACTTTTATAAAGAAGAAGGTTTGAAAATGGGCTTTCGATATGTTGAAAGTGGTCCACTTGTACGTTCATCTTACCATGCGGAAAAACACTTATTCTAACTGAATTCAAAAAGTTAAAGTAAAAATAATAGAGCGTCTGTTTCTTAGAAATGATTTTTTGATTATTTTGCAAAGGATTTATGCAAAAAACACTATTTTTTCTTTTTCTTTCAATTTTATTTTTTTCTTGCAGTTTAAATGCTGATCAAGAGAAATCTTTGAATCAAGCTATTGTAAAGTATATGTTTGCAATGAACAACGACTTGTTTCTATCGAAAGCAGCTGCCACTCATCCATTATTCTTACGTCACTATAAAAGCCAAGGAACTGAAAAATTTAAAGCCCATTTTGCAACAAAAGACAGTACGTTTACTGATCCAGTTATAGGCAAAACCGAAACGAGTGGTGAGGTTATTCATGTTCAGTTACAAATCGCTTTAGTTGGAAAAATGAGCTATGAAAAAGCAAAAGACAGATTGAATATATATGCTGTTAGTGAAGATGCAGGCAAAAATTGGTTTTTCATCGAAGGGAAAGATTATGAATCAAAAATGTGTTCAAAATTTAAACGATTGATTCAATGAAAAAACAGTTTCTTCTATTTATTATTTTTAGCTCATTGGCCAATTTTCTTTTTTCTCAAGGATGGCAACCAATGGGAAGTCGTTCGATGTCTCTAGCAAATGCAACTGTCGCAATTGAAGATGTTTGGGCATTTCATCACAATCCAGCAGCTTTAGCCTCCTTAAAGAAAATAGGAGCAGGGGTTTCATACGAAAATCGATTTTTATTGAAAGAACTGCAATCTCAAGGATTTGTTGTAGCGGTTCCATTGAAAAAAGGTGTCATTTCGTTTGGTGGTCAAACTTTCGGTTACAATCAGTTTAGAACCTACAGAACAGGACTTGGATATTCAATGGCATTGGCTGAATTTATTTCTGTTGGTGTGCAATTAAATTACAATGCAGTTCGCATCAATCCGAGTTATGGTAATCATCAAACAGTAACGGCTGAGGTTGGGATATTGGCAAAAGTGAGCAATAATTGGAGTTTAGCATTTAGTACTTTTAACATTACAAGAAATAAATTATCGGATTTTGCTGAAGATCGATACAGTACGGTTTTGAGATTTGGAACACGTTATTCGATTTCAGATAAAGTTTTTTTCTTGGCTGAAGTAGAAAAAAATGTAGATTATAATTTGCGTTTTAAAACAGGATTTGAGTATGTCCCGATTTCAAATTTCTTTGTTCGAGGAGGATTTGCAACTGCCCCAATTGAATATACGTTCGGTTTAGGCTATGCTTTTTCAGGCGTTTACAAACTTGATTTGGGATCAGCTTATCATCAATTTTTAGGATGGTCGCCTCATTTTTCATTTACCTATCAATTGAAGTAGGATGAAGTGGGGACTTGTACTTGTTAGTCTTTGCTTTATTCATTCTTTCTTTTCACAAGACAGAAGTGAAATCATTCAACAACGTATTGAGTTTATATCCGAATTGTATCAATCTGAAGAATTAGATTTGACGAATGTCATTGATCAATTGAATTTCTTTTTTGAAAATCCAATCAATTTGAATACCACTGACGGTGAAGATTTAGAGCAATTGTATTTACTTAGCACCGTTCAAATCAATAATTTACTCTTACATCGAAAAACATTTGGAAAGTTCATTTCAGTTTATGAATTACAAAGTTTAAAATACTGGGATTTAAACACAATTCAGTTAGTTTTACCTTTTATAGTCATTGATAATCGCTTGGATAATTTGCATATTACCTTTAAAGAGGCAATGAAACAAGGTAAATTTGAACTTTTTTTACGCTACATTCCAACTGTAGAACGCAAAAAAGGATATGATAAAGTTTCAGACTCTATCCAGCAAACCTCAAATAATTATTATTACGGAAATGCAGATAGATATTTTACACGTTTTAGATATACTTACAAGTCAAATATTAGTGTTGGTTTCACCGGCGAGAAAGATGCTGGAGAGCAATTTTTTCGTGGAGCTCAGAAAAGCGGTTTTGATTTTTATTCAGCGCATGCTTTTTTTAAAGGAGGAAAATACTTGCGTTCAGCTGTAATTGGGGACTATCAAATACAAATAGGTCAAGGTTTAAATCTTTGGTCAAGTTATGCCTTTGGAAAAACTGCCGATTGTTCAACGATAAAAAAAACAGCTAACCCATTAAAAGCTTACACCTCCGTAGATGAGAATCGTTTTCTTCGTGGCGCAGCGGTTGATTTGTCATATAAAGACCTTTCACTTTTATTGTTTGCCTCTAGAAAGAAAGTCGATGCCGCCTCAATTGCTGATTCCTCATTCGATGATTTAGAATTTATTTCAACCATAGATTTATCAGGATTACATCGAACAAATAGAGAGATTGCAAAACGAAATGGATTAATTGAAACGATTACTGGAGCTAATTTGCGCTATTCGATTGGAGCTTTAAGAATTGGTTCTGCTTTTGTTTTCCAAGGATATGATAAACCGTATATAAAAGCAACTCAATTGTACAACCAATATGATTTTCGAGGAAAGTCTAATATTTCATTCAGTGGAGATTTTAGCTATGTTTATCGCAATGTCAATTTATTTGGAGAAATTTCAAAAAATCACTTCAATTATAACAATCAAAAACAAGGAGGTTTAGCAGCTGTTCTGGGGGCATTGATTTCAGTTGATTCACGAGCAACTATTGGAATTATTTATAGAAATTACAGTAAAGATTATCAAACTTTTTATAATGCAGGATTTTCTGAAGGAAGCAATACGCAGAATGAAAAAGGACTTTTTACTGGAATTAAACTGAAATTAAATTCAAAATGGTCTGTAAATGGTTACACGGACATGTTTCAGTTTCCATGGATGAAATATTTAGTAGATGCACCTTCTAAAGGACATGAGTTTTTGATTCAGCCAACTTATAAACCGAATAAAATTTTTGAAGTTTATGGTCGTTTCAGACAACAATTACGTCAGAGAAATAGCCGTGATTCGGATGGAACTGTAACAGAATTAGAAGATGTAATGCAACGAAATTATCGATTGAATTTGTCTTATACAGTCAATGAATTTTTCACCTTAAAAACAAGATTAGAATACGTTACTATACATCGAAAAAGTAATACTCCTGAAAAAGGAATGCTATTTACACAAGATTTTATTTATCGTCCTAAAAGTCTGCCAGTTGATTTAGCTCTACGCTATGCACTTTTTGATACCGATAGTTACGATTCAAGAATCTATTCATTTGAAAATACTGCTTTATATACCTTTGCGATACCAGCATATTATTACCAAGGTTCAAGAGCATATGCCTTAATACGGTATTCGTTTGCTCGCCATTTTGACTTATGGTTTAAATATGGAGTTTTTCTTTATAATAATAGAAATACAATCAGTTCAGGAGCTGAAGAAATCCAAGGAAGTCGAAAGTCAGATATCGTCTTGCAACTTAGAATTTCTTTATAGAAAAATTAATTTTTTGAAAAACTGTTACGTTTTTAGTTGTTCAGCGTTATGACCTCAAGTAGGGACTGCAAGCCCTATGAATCTCCAAGTCAAACTAGATAAAACCAAAAACAATGGCAGTGAACTTATTGTATCACCAAAGCACCTTTCGTCTGGAAGATGAATTGAGGCAAATTGAAATTGCGAAAACTGATCCCCGTCAATTCGCACCACTCTACAAAAAGTACCATGAAGCAATTTTCAGGTACATTTATAAAAGGGTAGATGAGGAAGAATCCGCATACGACATTACATCTTGTGTGTTTGTTAAAGCAATTTCAAACTTACCAAAGTATGAATTCCGCGGTGTCCCTTTTTCATCTTGGTTGTTTCGAATTGCAAAAAGTGAGTTGTATCAATCCTTCAGAGATAACAAAGCAAAACGCACAGTTAGTATTGATTCTGTGTCTATTGCACAAATTATCGATGATTTAAACGAAGATTACTCAGAAGAACAACGTTTAAAATTGATGCAAATATTACCGCAATTGAAGGAGCAACAATTACAGTTAATTGAAATGCGATTTTTCGAAAAAAGATCTTTTCGTGAAATTGGAGAAATTATTGGAATGACTGAAAACAATGCAAAAGTGAAAACATTTAGAGCACTGGTAAAATTAAAAGAACTTTTTAATAGAACTAAAGCTTAAAGTATGATTAAAATTCTAGTGGATCGCGTTCAGCCTGATTCAGCAAAAATTGAAAAAAATCAAAATTTTGATTTGATTTTAAAAAAAATAAACCAGGGAAATGATAAAAAATCAATTCCCTGGTTTTATGGTGCAATAGGTTTTGCTTGTGCATTCATTGCGATTTTGACGGTGTTTTTGTAATTATTAACGT
>RFNX01000099.1 GCA_009926905.1 Flavobacteriales bacterium | reverse complement strand
TTAATATTCAGCACTTTGCTTCAAAATTTAAAACTTAAAAGTGCCCAAATCAATCACATCATTTGTGACATTTAATCTTCGAATAATTTCCTCTTTTTTCACTTGATTTGTTCCAAATTGTTTAAAAAATTGAACAGTCAAAGTTGCTTTTCCTTGAATACTTTGGGAAGACGAGCCGTAATAATGCGCTTGGATTTTGTATTTTCCTGGAATTGCTTTTCGAATCATAAACTCCTCTGGACCATAACCTTGCGTAAAATCATTTGAAATTCTTCCACCAGCTTCTGTGTTTTTGTGACTGTAGAAACATTTCTCACCATTCGGATCCGTAACCCATAAATCAACATCGGTATTGTCTGCATCCCAATTTAAAACAACACGAATATCAACTGGCATTTGTGTAATGAAGCGTTTATCAATTTTTGACCCTTTAACAAGTTCAGGTTTTTTTGTGAGAATGGCGTTAATCTCATTCAAAGCAATCAACTCAATACCGTTAAATCGCGGATCAAAAGGCTCTTTTACAACGTGATATAAATTTTCAATCGCTTGTTTGTAGTTGCCAATTTCAGCAAAAGCTAATCCCAGATCTCTATACGATTGCGGTTCTTCGGAACGTAATTCAATTAAATCTTTGTACAATTGAATCGCCGTTGCATATTCTTTTAAAAGCAGTAATTTACTCGCAAGAATGCGTAACAAACTGTGATTTTCAAGTTCCAATTCTGCAATATTTGATAAAATTCGCAAGCCGGTTTTCTTGTCTTTATGCTGAATAAAATACTCCGATACATCTAAGAAAAACGAAGGTTGATGTCCAAAATTCATCTTTTCAGTCAGGTAGATTTTATAGGCATCTTTCAAGTTTTTTGCCTTTTTGATGGTGCGCATGTAAGGACTTTTCGGATCCCAACCTTGAACTGAAATCGACCCAATTGATTTATCCGAAACACCATCAGCACCATAATCCAAACTAAACGTAGGTGCATTCACGCTAGTGTTAAAAAAAGATGTTGCACCATTTAATTCGTTAACTGTTGAAGCGTAAGCATCCGTTGCATTTACAGTAAAGCTTCCACTTGATGCAAAAGATGTTACTTCTGTATTGTTTGAAACTCGTTCATCTTGTGTATGCATAACGACTGGAGGTACAAACTGAGCCGTTGTTTCCATTGGCGGTGGCGGCGGTGCATGTTCTGCATTTCCTGAAACTGTTCGTTCATCAAGAACCATTTCGTCATTCACACTTGGCGGATTCAATTTGGTTTTCGACTTTTTCTTTTTTCGATCTTTTTTCCACCACGAAAGTTGTACTTTAAAACTAGAATAAACAGCGTTTAAATGACTCTTTTCATTTATTCGAACTTGATGTTCCTGTTCTTTCAATTTTTTGAAATATTCTTTTTGCAATTCAGCAGGAGGAACGATGCGATGTTCCAAATAATCTTCAATTCGATCCAAGACTAGCAATGAAGTATTTCGCGTTACCAAACGGTATTTAATGCCCAATTTTGTGATTTCGTTTTTGTTCAATTTATAGTTTTTCTCTAAAAAGTTGATTTTCTTTATTACCATCCATTTCTCCAGCATTTTAGCAACTCTTTCGTTTTCAGTAGATTTAGGCAGATTCAATTTCTTAGAATAAACTACTTTATTTCCATAACCAAAAAGCGCTGTAACTGTTGAATTCACACGTTTAGATTCACCAGAAATTCCGATATATCCATTCAACGGTGTAGCGTTTTGTGGATAGAATTCACCGACTTCTGAGTTTCTAGAAAAGCCCATAAAATGCAACTGATCTTTCGTGATTTTAGCGAGTGCTTGTTGCTCATTTTCAATTTCTAAATTGATAAATTCCCCATTTGATTTTTCTGCAATCGCTTTAAGTAGCGAAACGTCGGAAGTGATGGAAGATAAAA
>RFNX01000100.1 GCA_009926905.1 Flavobacteriales bacterium | reverse complement strand
AACTGCAATATCACTATTTCTTTTTGACACTGCTGTGTAACATTTAAAACAAATTCTATTGCCATCTGAAAGCTTTCCTAAACCTCCAAAAGGTAAGTGTGAATTTGCATTTTTTGATGAAATCTCAAGATTACATGAAGGACATATTTCCATAAAATATAATTTAATTTATTTTGCTAACTTTTCAATATCTAAGTACATTGCCTTGATAGGTGCTAATTCACATTCTGGATTATTAACTCTGTAAACAGAACGAGAGCTTCCATTTACACAATATATTTTATCATCCGAATCAATCCAAAAACACCAATCATTATCAACTATAACGGCAGTACCATTTTCTATCTCAGCTATTTTTACATCATTAAAAGGAAGTTGTGTTCCTATTTTTTCTTTTAACAACTCAGTAACTCTTTCTTTTTCATTATTACCACATGAAAATAGTAAAAAGATTAAACTAAAATAAATGAGAATTCTCTTTGCCATTAGAATTTATTTTATGATGAATTCAAATATAGATAAATAATTTTAAGTTAATATGTTTTAGAATAATTGCACGTATAAATTTTCAAACTTTAGAAAGATAATATTATTTCAAATTCTCCAAAAAAACATAAAATCCAATCTACGTGAAGGAATCCGATATTAATGTTGTACTTTTGTACAAATTCTAGGTCTTTCATTTAATTTATCATGTCAAACTTAGAGTGGAATCTATTTTATGACATTTAAAGAACTAAATCTTTTAGAGCCGATTTTAAACGCTCTTGACACCCAAGGTTATACGCAACCTACTCCAATCCAAGAACAAGCAATTCCAATTGTATTAGCAGGTAAAGACATCATGGGATGTGCGCAAACAGGTACAGGTAAAACTGCTGCTTTTGCTATTCCAATCTTACAACGTTTAGAAAACACAAAACCAACAAACGGAAGAAGACAAATTCGCGCTTTAATCATTACTCCAACAAGAGAATTGGCGATTCAAATTCAAGAAAGTTTTAAAGACTACGGACAGAATTTGAGACAACAAAGTGCAGTGATTTTTGGTGGCGTAAGTCAACATTCACAAGTTAATCGCTTGAAGGCAGGCGTTGATATTTTGATTGCTACTCCAGGACGTTTATTGGATTTGATTCAACAAGGATTTATCAGTTTGAAAACGCTGGAGATTTTTGTATTGGATGAAGCCGATCGTATGTTGGACATGGGATTCATTCACGATGTAAAAAAATCATCAAATCATTCCTGAAAAACGCCAAACGTTGTTTTTTCAGCTACGATGCCGAAAGAAATTACTTCATTGGCAAATTCGATTTTAACGAACCCAAGTCACGTGGAGGTGAGTCCTGTTTCTTCAACAGCGGAAACGATTCAACAAGAAATGTACTTTGTAGATACGGATCAGAAAAAAGATTTGATTCTTCACGTATTGGAAGAACAAAATATCGAAACGGCTTTGGTTTTTACAAGAACGAAACACGGCGCTGATAAATTGGTAAAAATCCTTTTGAAAAACGACATTAAAGCTGAAGCAATTCACGGAAATAAATCGCAAAACGCACGTCAAAATGCTTTGAAAAATTTCAAGGACAGAACGTCACGAGTATTGGTTGCTACTGATATCGCTGCTCGTGGC
>RFNX01000101.1 GCA_009926905.1 Flavobacteriales bacterium | reverse complement strand
TTAATGCTTGGTAAACTATAAATTACTCTCTCAGTTTTTTCAGTTAAATTTTTATCTTTGAGAGACGATGCAGAAACATTCTATTTATTTCCAATTTTTCAAAAACTCATTTAAAAAATACAATTTTAGATTATTCGATTGATTCGTATTTATTATTGTATATCAAACAGTTATGGAAAATTGAATTTTAAAAATATAGCGGAAGTTGACGAAGTTCGTTAATATACAAGTTATGCCTCACCCTATGACGACCGTAAACAAACAGACAGACAGAAATAAAATATGAAAGCAAACGAAACCAAAGTAGATAAATTTTTAGCGACAAATGAAACGACATTTGCTATTCCTGTTTATCAGAGAAATTACGACTGGACATTATTTCAGTGCAAGCAATTACTTCACGACATAATTGAAACAGGCAAAAACGACAAGACAAATGCTCACTTTATTGGAAGTATAGTTTATGTTCACGATGACGTTTACACAGCATCAGGCTTAACAGAATTAACCATAATTGACGGACAGCAAAGACTTACAACAATTACGTTAATCTATATCGCACTTTATAGACTTGCAAAAGAACTTGACAATCAAATGTTGGTTAACCGAATTCAGAAAACGTATTTGATAAATGAATTTGCACCCGAAGAAGAAAAGCTAAAGCTAAAACCAACCGAAAATAATAAAGAAGCACTTCGACACATTCTAAATTCAACAGACGGAGAAGAATTTAAAGGCTATTCAAAAATTATAGAAAATTTTGATTATTTCAGGTCAGCAATTAATGCGGAGAACTTTGAAGTTATTCAGCGTGGACTTTCTAAACTCATTTTCGTTGATATTGCACTTGACAGACAAAAAGATAATCCGCAAAGAATTTTTGAAAGTCTGAATTCAACTGGACTTGAATTATCACAAGCCGACCTTATTAGAAACTATATTCTAATGGGACTTTCAAGAACAAATCAAGACAGAATTTACAAAAGCTATTGGGAAGTAATCGAGAAAAATGCAAAGGATGAAACATTGAATAAAACTCGTGTTTCTGAATTCATTCGTGATTACTTAACTCTTAAAAACAAAGAAATACCAAACAAAGGTGACGTTTACGCAAAATTCAAAGAGAAATATCCTACTTCAACCATTGACGAATTGGAGCTTGTTCTCACAGAATTAAAATCATTAGTTAAGTATTACAATAAACTAACTAACCCGAAAAACGAACCTGACAAACTAATACGAATTCAACTTGAATACATAAACAGGTTAGAAATAAATGTTGCGTTTCCTTTCTTAATGAAGGTTTATGAAGATTTTTCAAATGACATAATTGATAAAGCAACTTTTATTTCAGTTTTGGCGACAGTTCAATCATTCACATTCAGACGTTTCATTTTAGGCTTGCCTACTAATGCACTTAATAAAATATTTATGGGCTTATACGACAAAGTTGAGCCTAACAATTATTTGTTTTCAATTCAAAAATCTTTACTACAAAGG
>RFNX01000254.1 GCA_009926905.1 Flavobacteriales bacterium | reverse complement strand
TTCTTGATTTGGTCGGCAATAGGTTTTATTGTTTACTTTTTGTATTCCCGTAAAAATAGTAAAATGCATAAGTGGGAATTGGAACAAGAAGCTTTAGTCGCAGAAGAACACAAAGACTAATTTTTATATTTTTTTATCCAACAGGTCGTCAAAAACTTGTTGGATTTTTTATTTCCAAACATTTTAACTTGTATTATTTCACTGATGGAATTCAAAAGAACCTTAGGATTAACAGATGCAACAAGCCTCGTAGCTGGTTCAATGATTGGTTCAGGTATTTTTATTGTTACAACAATCATGATGCGTGACATTGGTTCATCGGGTTGGTTGATAGTCCTTTGGTTACTCACAGGTTTGATTACCATTTTTGCTGCTTTAAGCTACGGGGAATTAGCGGGAATGATGCCCAACGCTGGTGGTCAATACGTTTACATTCAGCGTGCTTATGGTGAAATGACCTCGTTTCTCTATGGCTGGACCGTTTTTACTGTCATTCAAACAGGAGTGATTGCCGCAGTTGCCGTCGCCTTTTCGAAGTACACAGCCGTCTTTTTTCCTTCGTTAAATGAAACCTTTTTTCAAATTGGTGAAGGATTGAAAGTAACATTTAGCCAAGTACTTTCAATTGGAAGTATCATAATTTTGACATTCCTCAATTCGGGAGGAATTCAAAATGGCAAATGGTTGCAGTTGATTTTTACTTCAGCGAAGTTGATAGCACTTTTTTCACTGATTATTCTTGGATTGTCAATTGGCTTGAAAACAAACACATTTGCAGATAATTTTCACAATATGTGGGAAGCAAAAAAGACAATTATTAACGATGCAAAACAAATTCAAGTAGTTCCTTTAACAGGTTTTGCGTTAGTAGGAGCAATGGGAGCAACAATCATTAATTCACTTTTTTCATCAGACGCTTGGAATAACGTCACATTTATCGCTGGCGAAATAAAAAATCCACAGAAAAACATACCTCGAAGTTTGTTTCTAGGAACAGTTATCGTTACTGTTATTTACATTTTAGCAAATTTAGCTTATCTTTCTTTATTGCCAATAAATGGAGACCCAAATGCTACAAACATGGCAGACCAAGGAATTTTGTTTGCTGCTGAAGATAGAATTGGGGCGGGTGCAGCATCCGTTATTTTTGGAGATGTTGGAATTTTAATAATGGCTGGCTTGATTATGATTTCAACTTTTGGTTGCAACAATGGTTTAATTCTCGCTGGTTCACGTTTGTTTTATGCGATGTCGAAGGACGGTCTGTTTTTTAAATCAGCAGGAAAATTGAATAAGAATGGCGTTCCTAGTGTTGCACTTTGGATTCAATGTTTATGGGCAAGCGCTTTGTGTCTCTCAGGAAAATATGGCGATTTACTCGTTTACAGCACCTTTGCTTCCTTGCTATTTTACATTTTGACCATATTTGGATTATTCATTTTACGTAAAAAAGAACCGAATACGGAGCGACCATATAAAGCTTTTGGTTATCCAATTATACCAGCGCTTTACATCATTATCACCTTAGGGATTTGCATCGATTTATTGATTTATGATTTTAGAAATGCTGGAATGGGTTTACTGATTGTTTTACTGGGAATTCCATTTTACTTTTTGGCAAAGAGAAGACAAACGATTAGTTAATTTTTAAACTTGCAACAATGACACCAGAAGATCCACTTTATATTTCTAAAAGGAATAGGAGGGGATTGGCTGTACTCATTGCTTTATGCTTGTTAATTATTTTTACGCCACGAATTTTGATGTTTTTTGAGCATCCAGAAACAATTACATTTTCTTCAGAAGAAATAACCGCTTTCAAGAAAAAGCACCGTTACAAAAAGAGATATTTTTCTAATCGTTCTTATCAGAAATATGAAAAGAAAGAGCGATTTCATGCTCCCCCTCAAAAGTTTAATCCAAACGAATATTCCAAGGAACAATGGATGAATCTTGGTCTGTCTGAAAAACAAGCTGCCATTGTCTTGAAATTCTCAAAAAACGGCTTGCGTTCCAACGATGATTTAAAGCGCATTTTTGTGATTTCTGACGAATTATTTGCCTTGATAAAAGATTCAACCTATTACCCTGAACGACCAAAAATCGACTACGAATCAAAAAAAGTTGTTGAAGAAAAAGTAATCGAAAAGCTAAATATCAATTCCGCTTCTATTGAACAATTGGAGTCTTTGAAAGGAATCGGACCGTTTTTCGCCAAACAAATTATAAAATACCGCGACCAATTAGGAGGTTTTGCTAAAAAAGAACAGATTTTGGAAGTTTGGAAAATGACGATCGAATCTTATGAAACACTTACGCCACAAATTGAAATCAATAAATCGGGCATAAAAAAATTAAATCTAAACACAATTACTGTCGAAGAATTGAATGCGCATCCTTATCTAAATTGGAGCCAAGCAAATTCAATTGTTAAAATGCGAATGCAACGCACGAAATTCAATGATGTCAACGAAATCAAAGAATCGAAATTAATTGACGAGGAAACCTTTGAGAAATTAATCCCTTACTTATCTTTGTAACATGACAATTCAAGAAAAATTAGTTGCTTCAATTCGCGACGTTCCTGATTTTCCAAAGCCAGGGATTCTTTTTAAAGACATTTCTCCCATTATGTTGGACGCACAATTATCCAATGAAGTGCTAGATGAACTTGTAAATAATTACAAAGACGCACAAATCGATGCTGTTGCAGGAATTGAAAGCCGTGGATTTTTGTTCGGTTATCCTTTGGCAATGCGCTTAGGAGTTCCATTTATTTTAATTAGAAAACAAGGAAAATTACCTTACAAGAAAACAAGTCATTCCTATGATTTGGAATATGGAAGCGCAGTAATTGAAATCCATGACGATGCTGTTCAAGCAGGTCAACGCGTTTTAATCCACGACGATTTATTAGCAACAGGTGGTTCAGCAGAGGCAGCAGCAGCTCTAATCGAGAAATGTGGAGGGAAAGTAGCAGGTTTCAATTTCTTAGTTGGATTAAGCTTCTTAAATGGAGAAATTAAACTAATTCCTTATACAGAGAACATTAGTAGCTTAGTAACGTTTTAATCATCATCAACAAAAATCTATAAAAAATGAACTTCGAATTAAACGAAAATCAAAAAATGATCACGCAAATGGTACGTGATTTTGCAGAAAAGGAAATCCGTCCAAACATGAAAAAATGGGATGACGAAGAATTTTTCCCTGTTAACACCATGAAAAAAATGGGTGAACTTGGACTACTTGGAATTTATATTCCTGAAGAATACGGTGGTTCAGGATTTTCTTATTTTGAATACGCAACTGCTTTAATAGAATTGGGAAAAGTTTGTGGTGGAATCGGATTAAGCGTTGCTGCTCACAATTCGCTTTGTACAGGTCACATTTATTACCACGGAAACGAAGAACAAAAGAAAAAATATT
>RFNX01000196.1 GCA_009926905.1 Flavobacteriales bacterium | reverse complement strand
TTAAACCAAGAGCCATTTCCCTCCTTGAGGAGGGATTAAGGGAGGTGACATAAAATACTGTCTCTACCTTATCTCCGCTTTCCCAATAGAAATCAAATCTCCGTAACCAAAACCGCTTGAGCCAGAACTTCCTTGTCGGCCGTCGTCGTTGAATTCGATGTGGAAAATACTGCCGTAACTTTCGCCTGTGGCTGTGAGTGTTCCTAATTTCGTTTTCGATGGTGCGAAAGATTCCACGTATAATACCGCTTTTCCAATCAACGATTTCAGATTTTCTGGTGTGATTTCATCGCCTTTTAAACGTGTATTTGCCTTGTATTCTTTCGCTTTTTTAATTCCAATTTCTAACACGTCTGTTTCCATTGCGTTCTTTGTGTCGTTCCAGAAATCACTGCTGTTGTCGCTCAGTTGGTACTTGCCTTTTTTTGTGTTTTTACCAAAAAGTTCTTTCTTCGTAAAAGTCATAAAGTAATCCGCAGGATCTTTCACCACCACTTTTTCTAAATTTGCTTTTAAGGCAATTTTTGACTTTTCTCCAAGGGGAAATAAAGGTGAATCTAAAGCGGCAGCAAGCGAGGTGTAAACTGTAGTTTTTCCCCAAGAATACGGCCAATGAAAACGATTTCCAAGGCTGTAAGCAAGTTCTGTTTCTAATTGCGATTGCAAGTTTTCTTCACAAATCACTAAACCCTTTCCAAAGGCTGCTATCCAGGCAATTTCTCCTTCGTTTGAAATCGGAAAATAAGGATTTAAGTCAAAGTTAGAACCGTATTTTCCAAGCGGTGAATGTGCAGTCGATGGCGCTTCTCCTCCGTCAAATAAGGTAGAATAATGATTGATTGCTTCCCCTGAAAATGCGTTGTAGAAATACAATTCTGTGTCGTGAATGGCAATCAATCGTTCGTGAGCACCGAATAAAATTCCTTTGCAAATGTCAAATACAGCGAACTCATTTTTCAAAGAAATTTCCGAGCCTATTTCCCAAATTTTTACTTTTCTGTCGTCGGAAAGCGAAGCGGCAAATTTTCCATCTGGAGAGAATGCAAAAGGCAAAGCGTCGCCTAATTGCCACATCCCGATGCTGAAAATATTCGTTTTTACAATTCCGAGCAATTCAAAATTCTGATAGAACGCCAAATAGCCGAATTCTCCTAAAACGGCAACTGCAAATAAATTCAATTCTGCGTTCGGATGCCAATAAACTTTGTCGATGTCTGCTACAGGAGTGCGACCAAAAAGTAGGGTTGGAGTGCCATCGTCGCCAACGCTCACTTCCAATAAACTATCAACGTCGTCTTCGCTGGAAGCGTTTAAAACATCGCCAATCAAAGCAATCCCCACGTTGATATTTTGAAGCAAATTTCCTGTGGAATCGTACACATCGATTTCTTTATCGTGCACGTTCAAGAAGTAATCTCCGTCAGGCGACCAAACGGAATTTCCACCTATATTTTTTATGACCGTTTCCAAGCTTCGCGTCTGCGGATTTAGCGTGAAAGCGTAATTATTATCGCAACCAAAAAGGAATCCTTTGCTCGACCAAGCTGGATTTTTATAGTTTGTCAAAGGAGAAATCGCATCGCCGTTGTAGTTGTTGTCGCTCCCTTCGATTTCTTCTTGTGTGAAAATTTCCAAGTTCGTTTTTTGACTGAAACCATACGGTTTATTCAATGGCAAAACACCTTTTTCTAAAGGCGCAACCACGCCAGGCAACTGAATGTCGCGCGCCCAGCAAGCAATGAATAAAGCTTTATCTTCCGGATGCCAACACCATTGCGGCGGACGACTCCAACCATCTGTTTCGTAAAAAGTAGCCTGTTCTTCGTTAACGTCTGCAAAAGGTAAAATACTTGCCACACCATTGGTATTTATCACAAGCCCGAGTTGCTTTCCATCGTTCGACCATTGAATGCAATTTGGGTATTCAGGCCAACCAACGCCGCCGTTAACATTGTCTAAATTATTTACACAACGACCAGATCGCACGTCCCAAATCATCAATTCGCCACCTTCGTCGTAATTTTCACCCACCCAAGAACCTGTTGCCAAGTAATTTCCGTCTTTGCTCAATCCAAAAGCCACCATATCGGTAATGTGTCCAAAACGATGCGTCAATTTCAGCGCACCATTGTTTTTCAATTGCTCTGAACAGAAGTGATGTAATTCCGTAATTCCTTTTTCTTGCTCGATTTTTTCCAATAAAGCAATGAGTTTTTCACTGTCGTTCTCCAAAGAAAAAGCTTGCCAATTTGTGTTTTTAAAATGATTTAATAATTCTGTTTCAGCTAAATTTTCAGCAGGAATTTCAAAAGTTCCGCTTGCTAGATTGCTTGATTTTTCAGTCAAACCAACATTTTCTTTTCCAGCACCGAGCCAATCTTTTAAATCGTAATGCATCCAGCTCGTGTTGCAGTTAACAAGGTAAAGCGTATTGTTTGGAGCAAGTGCCGCACATTCGCTTCCCGTTTCACAAAGATTCATTTCGTTTGCAATTGTTCCGTCGGCAAGGTGCACCAATTTCAAGTCGCCGTTGCTCATCAAACACACTACAAAATTCCCGCGTCCAAAGATGCTTTTGAATTCAATGTCTTTCTGTTTTTTGTTTTTACGCGGAGCAAATTCCCAAAGCGTTGCGCCTGTTTTTGCATCCAAGCAAATCAAAAGATGTTTATTCGTTTGCACAAAAATATGTGTGCCATCTTCGTGCGATTCCAGTTTTCCGTGACTAATTTTCAATGGTGAAATCCAAACTTGTTGCTGTGTATTCAAATCCCAAAGCGCGGCAAATTTTTCATTGATTCCTGCCAAAAGATGCGGTTCTTTCAAAAACTTAATTCCTTTTATTGGAATGTTTTTCAAGTCTTTAGCAAGTGTAAACTCATTTTTTCCGTCTAAATCATACGCTTGCAACAACTTTTTGGATTCGTTGCTAAAATAGCTGTGACACGCAGCCATATACTCCGAAGAAATCGCCAAGCCACCATAATAACGTGTTAATACCGATTTCAATTTTCCAGAAACTGCATTGCCAACTGAAGCGCCGTAACCTCCGCTACACAAGAGATTTTTAGCAGCTTCAGGTTCGTATTCGTTGTAAGAAAATGTGGGCGAATTGTAAGCAAAAAGTTCTTTTTCTGTGGAACCCGTTGCCGCATTCAAGTGTAAAGCCTGCATCGAATTGAACGCTAAAATTCGATTTTCAACTGGCAAAACATACATTTTATCAATTTTTTCGCTGCCCACGCCTTTGCTTTCTTGTTCCATTTTTTCGCCGTTGGAAGTTTGAAACAGCGCAATTCGTTTGCCGTTATTGACATACAAGAAATCTCGATTTTTCGAAAAACACGCGGTATTCATATTGTCCACGTAGGATTGCAGCCACAATTGTTCTTCGGTTTTCAGGTCGTAAACAGACAACATACGTCCCGTATGCAACATCAACAAATAGTTGGAGTCGCTGGAAAGTTCCATTCCCATAATCGTTGAGCCGTAAATATCGCGACACGTTACTTTTGATAAAGACGTTCCAGAATTGGCGTCCCAAATTTCAAAAACGGTATCGGCAGCAGTCAGTAAATTGTAAGTTTCCCCTACAAATTGCATATGTGCGCCATAAGAATCGTGCAGTTTATTGACCGTAAAAGATTGCGTTTGTTGACCTGTTTTAGTTTCAAAAATCACCACTTCATTCGTTTGCCAATTTCCAAAAGCAACTAATTTTCCATCGGTACTAATTGCAGTTCCGTTGCTGTTATCGTAAAATGGCGCTTTGATTTCTGAAAGTGTTTCATAAGTCGTTGCATCGAGAATTTTGTAAGCTTCAGGAGTCGCAATTACAATTGAT
>RFNX01000617.1 GCA_009926905.1 Flavobacteriales bacterium | reverse complement strand
GTCTTTATATCTTCCATTTTTTAGTAGAAAAATAATTTTCCAATATTTAGTTACATTCTTTTTTTCGTGCCATCATTTCTTCTCCTGTCATATTTATATAATCACGACACGTTTCTTCTTTTTTCTTTTTCAATTGAATGGCTGCTTTCAATGTTTTCTCATCTGACTTTCCAGCTAGAATTTCTTGATTCTTTAAATTGAAAGTGTCACTTACTTTAAGACATTTACAAAATTGTTCGTCTTTTTGTTCACAAGAAACAATCATTAAGACACAAAATAATGACACAAATTTAATCACGTGATAAAGTTAAAGCTTTTGCAAAATTAATAGCATTAATTAAAACTTATTAACTTCGAATTGAAATGTCATTTATAAAATTCAGTTTTCTAGTCATTGGTATACTATTTTGCTCCAATTCATTTTGGTCGCAAAGTTGTAATGAATACCTGAATTTAAGAAAAGTTGCAGCCACAGAACAAAAGCTATGCGCAGATGCGATGAACAATGATTTAATTCAATTGCATGATGCAATTTTGGAAATACACCCTAATCCATTCATTTATATAAAAGAAGAAGTTTTTTTAACAGCCTACAAAAAAGCACTTTTGGCGAGTGCAACAGAAAAATCGGTAACAGAGTTTGCTCAAATTATTGCAGAATTCGTTCATTCAATCAAAGATTCACATACCAATTTCAATGTGCGCGATTTACTTTTCGGTGGTTATTCAAAAAAATTAATTACACCATTTTATCTCAAACAAATTGATAAGAAATTCTATTTAGAAGAAATTTTGAATGATCAGTTACCTGTTGGTGTAGAAGTTTTGAAAGTTAACCAATTCAAAGCAGATTCTTTATTTAAATTGAGTCAATCGTTGAGTTTAATAGAAGCAGATGCTTTCGATGCGCAATCGGAGATTTCAACGAAAATGATGGGAATTGTTTTTAATGTTTTCAATCCGCAGCCTTTTGTTTCTTTGACTTATGTAACTGAAAAGGGCGACACATTGACAAATCTTTGTGAGCGAACAACAGTAAAAAAAATGATGCGGTTGAAAAAATGGTTCGATTTGGAAGAATTGAATTATTTTATTAATGAAAATAATGTGGCTGTTTTGACAATTAAATCATTCGAGCCAAGGAATTTAAATAAATTCAAAAAGGAAATAGATTACTTTTTTGCGCAAGTGAAAGCAAAAAATTGCCAGCAAGTTGTGATTGATTTGCGCGACAATCGTGGTGGATTGATATTGGCTCAAGAATACGTCATCAGTCATTTGAACAAGGAAAATGTTCCACAAAAAATGAACTATTTGTATAGAAGAAGTAAGTTCGACAGGTTTTCATCTCTTCCATTTTATCAAGAATGGCAATTTCAAAAAAGAGCACGTTTTGCAAATCCGAATGGAATTTTAACAAAAGAGTTTGAATTTTATAAAAGTCCTTTCGGAACAGTGAAGACGATTTTATACGATTATCTTCCACGCAACAATGAAAATCAGGTTTATTCAGGAAAATGCACATTAGTTATCAATGGTTTCTCAATGTCGGCCTCTGCGATGTTTGCTTCGTGGTTTCGAGATAATAAACGTGGTGAGATTTTAGGAACGCCCTGTATGGGATCGATGAGTGGAACTTTTGGAAACAGTGCAGTCATTCGTTTGGAGCATTCTCAATTACCTATTATGATTTCCACTTTGAAATTTACACCAGTGAAATATTCCGAAATGGTATTCAATTCTATTCAGCCCGATAAATGGATAAATGCTGGAATCGACGATTTGAAATCCAAAGAAGATCCGGTTTTGAAATACTTGGGAATTAAAAAGAAAATCGTGAGTCAATAGAATTTTCAAAGAACTAGATTATTGTTCTTAATTTTGCGCCACATTTTTTTGATAAAAATCACTTTACAATGACAGACCAAAATAAATTAAGAAACCTAGAAGATTTAGGGGAATTTGCACTTATTGACCATTTAACTGAAAGCTTTGAAAATAGAAATCCAACTACTATTTATGGAGTGGGTGACGATGCAGCTGTTATTGCCATTTCAGAAGAAGAATCATTATTGATTTCTACAGATACTTTAGTTGAAGGTGTTCATTTCAATTTGATGTACATGCCGTTGAAGCATTTAGGTTATAAAGCAGTAGCAGTTAACGTTTCTGACATTTGTGCAATGAACGGTACAGCAGAACAAATTACAGTCTCAATTGCCGTTTCTAGCAAGTTTTCATTGGAGGCGTTGGAAGAATTTTACGAAGGAATAAAATTAGCATGTGCACATTACAACGTCGATTTAATAGGAGGAGACACCACTTCTTCTTTATCAGGTTTAATGATAAACATCAGTGTGGTTGGTCGCGCTAAAAATGATAAAATCGCCTACAGAAGTGGTGCAAAAGATTATGATTTATTGGTTGTTACTGGAGATTTAGGAGCAGCATACATGGGATTGCAATTGCTTGAACGTGAAAAAGAAGTTTTCAGAGCTAACCCAAATATTCAACCTGATTTGGATGGTCACGATTATATTATCGAACGACAATTAAAACCTGAAGCACGAAAAGACGTTATTGAATTTTTAAAAGAATTAGAAGTTGTACCGACAGCTATGATTGATATTTCCGACGGTTTGGCTTCTGAAATTCTACATATTTGTAAAGCTAGTAAAGTGGGTTGTCGTTTATACGATGAGAAAATTCCAATAGATGCTAAAACTTCTATGATGGCTTTAGAATTTAACATTGATCCAAGTACGTGTGCATTGAATGGGGGAGAGGATTACGAACTATTATTTACTGTTAAGCAAGAAGATTTTGAAAAGGTTCAAAGTAATCCACACATGTCTGTTATTGGTCACATTACTGATGAAAAAGATGGCATTTATTTTATTGATAAATCTGGATCAGCCATAACGTTGCGCGCTCAAGGCTGGAAACATTTTTGATTATTTGTTAAGATGATGCAAATTAAGACGAAGTATGTCTATCATATTTTTGCATTCCAAGAAACCTGGATCTTGATGATGCTTAGATAGTTCCATCGCCAATTGAAAAATTTTCTCTGGTTTTGAAAGCGTTTCTTTTTCCATCGTTTGAAACAAATCGTTCAGCATTACGTGCGAATGTTTGATTCTTCTCACCAAACGTGAGCGTTCTTCAATACGATATTGATTGATAGATTTTTCATTTAATATCTCTAATGAAAGCTTTACAAGTGTGTTGTTTTCCTTGAAGAATTGCGGCAAGTAGAAATTTTTTCGTCCTTCGTAACATTGTTGGTCAAAATCAATGGATCGAATGCGATATTGAACATCATCAAAATCGTGCGTGATTTCTATAACATAATTATAAGAACGCATATCTCCAAGTAAGGTGTAAAAGCAACGCTCATTGAACTTAATGAATTCCTTTGCCAATCTCGTTTTGTTAGTTTTTGGATGATGAATGTCGCTTTTCAAAAAATCGTCGCCTGGAATCCCAGAAATATGTTCTTCTATAAGTGTGTTTTCATGGATGAAATAATTTATTCGATTTGGCGAAAGAATATCTTCCATTTCTAAACCTAGTACGCGAGAAACGTCTGTTTTTTTTACATAGAAATAATCAAATTATCATTGAAGTTATTAATGATGCGAATTCGAAATGGATTTGAATTTCCAAATAAACAAAAATCAATTCGATCTACACGTAAATGTTTTATAACTGAAATGTCTCCTTCTGTTTTTAGTAAAGAGTAGATGTAACAAAGTCCTTTATTAATTTCGTCAAAATCTTCGTGGCTGTACATGACAGAAATCCAAAGAGAATCTCCGAGCGGAAACGAATCTTTATAGCGTATTAAACTTTCATAACTTAAAGGTAATTCAATAATACGCCCATATTCTTCAAGGTAACTTTCAACATTTTTAGAAAGCGGAAAACATATTTTTTTTTGAAGAGAAGATTCCATATAGTTTGAATCAGTAACTTATCATTGATCAATTCTAGGTAAATTAATAAGTTCTTTATGAATAATTGAAATGGTAAATTCTCCACCAATTTTTTCTTTCAACTTTTCGGCTTCGATTTGTGTTCTGAAATCGCCCACTTTTAAATTAAAATTAGGAGCTTCAAATGTTATATAGGTGTCAATCTTTGGATATAGCATAATAAACTTCGCTCGAGCTTGATCCACTAAATCTTTGTTTGAATCGAAGCAAATTTGTAATCGGTAGCCTAAAATCTGTTTTTGAGCTTTCGCTGCCACTTTAGAATCGATTCTTTCATCTTTAATAACGTTCACTTGAGAGAATAA
>RFNX01000102.1 GCA_009926905.1 Flavobacteriales bacterium | reverse complement strand
CCCCACAAACAAATCCCTTCTCCATTCATGAGATTTTGCTCCATAAAGTGCTAACAAACTCCATTCGTAGCGCGCAAAAAGTCCGATTTTTTCATTGAAATTGTAATTCGCTTCAGGTAAAATGGTAAACGCAATTCCGTTGGAATAAAATCGAGTCCAAAGAGGTGCGCGAAAATTCCATTTTTCAAAATTTCCATTGGCGCTCAAAGCAACTAATGGTTCAACACTTGTGGTGGCTGTACTTCTGGAATCATTTAAAAAACGTAAGCGTGCATCAAGTCCAAGTCCTGCGGTGAAATAATACGCTGACTTTTCGTTTTTAAAAACGTATTCCGCGATGGGCGTGAAATCATAAGCTGTTTTGGTCACAAAAAACAACGTTCCATACGAACGCACTCGCACCGAAAACTGCAAAGGAATTTTTGATAAAACAGGTGTTTTGTAGCGAATATCTGTCATTGGAAAAACGTAACGATTACGCAAACTTCCAAAATCAACGCTTAATTCATGGTGTGAAAAAGCTGGGTTTTCTTGTGAAAAGAATGAGTTTGCATTCCACAAAATAATTGCAAGGAGTAGTATCTTTTTCATGGCGCAACTTCTAAATAAGTGGAACCAACTTTTACCTCATCGAAGAAAATCGTATTGGCGTGAGCTGTTTTATTTTTGCCTCTATATTGACCAAACTTGAAATAATTTCCTGCGCGATTAAATAAATTTCGGTGATAGAATTTATAATCTGTTCCGTTGAAAGGCGTGATTAAATCTCCGTTCAGCCAAAATTCGATGAAAGCCGTTTTGTCGTCGTTCCAATAAATATGTGCCACCACATCTTGCCAAACTCCTTTTTGAATGTATTGCGCTTCTCCAACAAGAAAGGTTTTGTTGCTTGTACTCGGACTGTCGTTCATTTTGATTTCCAGCTTGTTATTCACATACGTCAAAGAAATCGGTGGTGGCGAACCGTGCAAAACGGGTGTTGGTTCCCAGCTTTCACCTTGATTGTAATTCGGTAAATCTTGCCACTGACAAATGAGGTTGTAAGCTGTGTCTTGGTAATCAGCGTCCACCATAAAACTAAAACCGTAAAAGACTTCTGTTTTGTATTTCGCACAATTATAAATCGCTAATTCTGTTCGGTAGCCATTGTTCACAAAATCATCGGGACGCAAAGTGTTTTTCAGCGCATAATTTCCTTTTCTGACCGGCGAAGTAACGATTTTCGTGTTGAAAAGTGTGTCCTTCACCAAGAAATGAAAAGCGCTTAAACTGTTGTCTTCAAAATCGCCCACAAAATTTTCAAATGCTTGTCCTGGCTCTGGTGTTGGGAGTTTTCCGCAAGCACTTACGAAAATTCCTAAAGAGAAACTAACAGAAAAACGGTAGCTTTTTGTTAAGATTTTTAGAAAATTCATTCTTTTAATTTTTTAATGATTGATTTCAAACCTTCTTTTGTTCCTTGGTAGTATTCTCCCTTTTTGAATGCAGGAATAAACACCTCATCTATTATTTTTGCTGTCGCTGCATCTGAGAATATTTCTGCTGTTCCAATTCCATTATGAATGTAAATTCTTCTAAGTCCTTTTGAGATCGCTATGAGCATTCCGTCATTTTTTTCTTTCGAACCAAAAGCCCAATCTTTTGCAATTTCCAATGTAAACGCATCAAATTCTTCAGCGGTCATCGCTCGTTTGTCAATGGTAACGATTGCTATTTCCATTCCTGTTTTTGCTTTGAAAGCCAAGATTTGTTTTTCTAATTTTCGTTCTTCTGCATTTGTAAAAATGTCTTCAAAATCATTCACCCAATTTGTCGCTTTTGGCGGACTTTTCCACGGAAAATCGTTTGGGTTTTGAGATTTTTGTGCAAAGCCACTACTCAGTAATAGTATGAAAACAAAAGCGGTTGTTATTCTTCGAAGAGTTGATGTAAGCATCGAGAGTAGTTTGGATTTTACAATTAAAGGTACATTTTTTTTGAATTATTTTACCACAGAGAAACAGAGTAAAAAGAGAAGAAACTTTTTAAGTGTTTAGAATTATCACGATTCTTTCAAATCCCCTACCTTTGCATTCTGAAATTTTTTGAATGAGCACCAACAAAACC
>RFNX01000103.1 GCA_009926905.1 Flavobacteriales bacterium | reverse complement strand
CACAATTCGATTACGATCTTCCCGAGGAACGCATTGCAAAATATCCCTTAGAACCGCGAGATAGCAGTAATTTATTGGTGTATAAAAATGGAGAAATACAGTCCGATATTTATTCCAAATTACACGAACATTTGCCAGAGAATACGCTTTTGGTAATGAACAATACCAAAGTCGTGGAGGCGCGTTTGTTATTCAAAAAAAAGCACGGGAAGTACAATAGAAATTTTCTGTTTAGAACCGCACGAAAGTTATCCCGACATTACCTCAGCGATGTTGCAAACGAATACCGTTTTGTGGAAATGCTTGGTCGGCGGAGCGAAAAAATGGCGCGATGAAGACTTAGAATTGACCTTCGAAGTGGACGCAACAACTTTCTTATTAACAGCCAAAAAAGTCGAGAGGTTGTCGGATTCCTTTTTGATTGAATTTTCGTGGAATAAATCAAATAGTAGCTTCGCGGAAATCTTGCATCACGCCGGAATTATCCCACTTCCACCCTACTTGAAACGCGACACTGAAGAAAAAGACAAAACAACTTATCAGACCGTTTATGCGGAATTTGATGGTTCTGTGGCGGCTCCAACAGCTGGTTTGCATTTTACAGAAAATGTCTTTGAAAAACTCGCAACAAAAAACATCAGCCACGATTTTGTGACCTTACACGTTGGCGCAGGAACCTTCAAACCTGTGAAGTCAGAAACGCTTGGTGAACATGAAATGCACGCCGAATTTATCGATGTGAAGCGCGAACTAATTTCCAAAATTGCCAATACAGATTCTACTATTGTTGTTGTCGGAACAACGTCACTTCGCACATTAGAAAGTTTGTTTTGGATGGGCGTAAAAACACTGGTTAATCCGCAACTTTCAATGGAATCTGTCGCTTTACAGCAATGGGACGCTTACGAATTGCCACAAAATTATTCGAAAAAAGAAGCGTTTTTAGCTTTAGAATCTTGGATGCAAAACAACAATTTGGAACGCTTGATTACAAAAACTCAATTGCTCATTGCACCTGGATACGACATTCGAACGGTGAATGGAATCCTAACCAATTTCCACCAACCTCAGTCAACTTTA
>RFNX01000104.1 GCA_009926905.1 Flavobacteriales bacterium | reverse complement strand
TCGTGTCATGGTGAAGACGGAAAATTAGGTTCGTCAGGAGCCAAAGACCTTTCTGTTTCTAAGTTGAACGACAAACAAATAGAAAAAATCATTCGCAAAGGAAAAAATGCGATGCCGTCGCAAGAAGCAATTTTGGAAACTGATGAAAATATCAAATTGGTAATAGAGCACGTAAAGACGTTGAAGAAGTAATGCAAGAAGGACACGTAACCGTTGATGCTGTTGAAGAATCATGTGTGTTGGTCGGAGTGATAACTTCTGAAATCAACGAAGAAACTGCGAAAGAACATTTGGACGAATTACAATTTTTAGCCGAAACAGCTGGAGCAATCACCGATGAAGTTTTTACACAAAAATTACCTTATCCAAATCCTAGAACCTACGTTGGAACAGGGAAATTGGAAGAAATCAGACAATACATCAAAGCAGCGAATGTAGAATTGGTCATTTTTGACGATGAGCTTTCTCCTTCTCAATTGCGCAATATCGAACGTGATTTAGACTGCAAAGTCTTGGACAGAACCATTTTGATTTTGGATATTTTCGCAAGTAGAGCGCGTACTTTTCATGCAAAAACACAAGTGGAATTGGCGCAATTGCAATACATGTTACCTCGTTTAACACGAATGTGGACGCACTTAGAGCGTCAAAAAGGAGGAATTGGTTTACGTGGTCCAGGAGAATCACAAATTGAAACGGACAGAAGAATCATTCAAATGCGTATTTCCTTGATGAAAGAACGTTTGAAAGACATCGACAAACAAATGAGTGTGCAACGTAGCAACCGTGGACAGTTGGTTCGAGTAGCTTTAGTTGGTTATACAAACGTTGGAAAAAGCACCTTGATGAATTTGTTGTCAAAATCAGATGTTTTTGCCGAAAATAAACTCTTCGCAACGTTGGATACAACCGTTAGAAAGGTAGTAATTGACAACTTACCAATGCTTTTAACCGACACGGTTGGGTTTATTCGCAAGTTGCCACAACAGTTGATGGAATCCTTTAAATCGACTTTGGATGAAGTGCGCGAAGCGGATTTATTGGTGCACGTTTTAGATATTTCACACCCGAATTTTGAAGATCATTTCAATGTGGTGAACGAAACCTTGGCTGAAATTGACAATACCGAAAAACCAACGATTTTAGTTTTCAATAAAATTGATGCTTACCAACCACCAACCAACGATTTAAACGAAAACGAAGAAGACATCACCTCTTTGGATTCTTTGAAAAAATCGTGGATGGCAAAAATGAACAAAACCAAGTGCGTTTTCATTTCAGCACAAGACAAAGAGAACATCGAAGAATTGAAAGCGGTATTATATGAAGAAGTAAAAACCATTTTCAAGGTGAGATATCCGTATAATGATTTTTTGTATTGAGTAAGAAATTATACATAATTGCAGGTTGTAATGGTGCTGGAAAAACAACAGCTTCGTTCAATATTTTACCATCCATTTTAGATTGCAAAGAGTTTGTAAATGCTGATGAAATCGCAAGAGGATTATCTCCTTTTCAACCTGAGAAAGTAGCGTTTGAAGCAGGAAGAATCATGTTGCATCGCATCGACGAATTATTGGAAACAGACAAAGACTTTGCTTTTGAAACCACCTTGGCAACAAGAAGTTTCAGAAATACAGTTTTGAAAGCTAAAGAAAGAGGTTATATTATAACGCTTATATTCTTCTGGTTAGAAAATCAAGAATTAGCTATTGAACGTGTCAAAACGCGCGTTTCAGAAGGCGGGCACAATATTCCAGAAGAAACAATTCGCAGAAGATATCTTGCAGGTCTGAAAAATTTATTTGAAATTTACATTCCGATTTGTGATACAACCTTGGTTTTTAACAACTCTGACAACAATGAAG
>RFNX01000474.1 GCA_009926905.1 Flavobacteriales bacterium | reverse complement strand
CAGATACACGTTACGAAGGTTGGGACGGCTGTTCGGGTTATCATTATTCAGATTCAATTATTTACGGTTTCAGCCACACGCATTTAAGTGGTACAGGCGTTCCAGATTATTGCGATTTATTGGTAGTTCCTCAAATTGCCAAAGCGAAAGTGATTCCAGGTTACTTGTCTAAAGAAGGTTATGGTTCAAAATTTAGTCATTCGAAAGAAAAAGCGAGTCCAGGTTATTATGAAGTGTATTTGGAAGATTCAAAAGTAAATGTTCGACTGACAACTACAGAAAGAGCTGGTATTCACGAATATACATTTGACAATACTTCAGATAAAAAGTTCATTTTGTTAGACTTAGATCATCGCGATAAAGTTTTGGCAGCAGCTTTCAAAATACTTTCCAAAAACGAAATTTCAGGTACAAGAATTTCAAAAGATTGGGCGAATGAACAACATTTTTATTTTCACTTAAACACTTCCATTCCTTTCAAAAAAGCGAAATTGATTAAGAAAAACGGAATGCACAAGTTGCTTTTGGAATTTCCTAAAACTTCGAAAGTTATTACACTAAAAGTTGGAATGTCGGCCGTTGATGAAAAAGGCGCTAAAAATAATTTAGAAAAGGAAATTGGCAGTATGACCTTTGATAATGTTCGTGCGCAAACGGTTCGAAATTGGAACAAAGAATTGTCGAAAGTAATTATTTCAACAGAAAATCAGGAGCAAAAAACGATTTTCTATTCTGCATTGTACCATAGTTTTGTAGCACCAAATCTTTTCAGTGATAGCGATGGTCGATTCCGTGGTCGCGACAATCAAATTCACGTTTTAGATTCTGACCAACAGCAATATACCGTTTTTTCATTGTGGGATACTTATCGCGGCTTGAATCCATTGTTTACAATCATTCAACAAGAAAAGACAAATCAATTTATCACTACCTTTTTGCGTCAGTATAAAGAAGGAAAAGACTTGCCTGTTTGGGAATTGGCTGCCAATGAAACCGAGTGCATGATTGGCTACCACAGCGTTTCCGTAATTGCCGATGCCTATTTGAAAGGAATCAGAAATTTCGATGAAAAAGAAGCGTTGGCTGCAATGGTTGCTACTAGTAACTTTGACGAGTATGGTAAAAAATATTTCAGAGAAAATGGATTCATCAGTGCGCACGAAGAACCGGAATCTGTTTCAAAAACCTTGGAATATGCTTACGATGATTTTTGTATTGCTGAAATGGCAAAAGTACTTGGAAATGATAGTGTTTACAAAGCCTACACGAATAGCAGTTACAATTTTGTCAACTTGTTTGATCCTTCAACGAAATTCATGCGGGCAAAAAGAGGAGCGCAATGGTACGGCCCTTTCGTTCCAACAGAGGTAAACTTTAACTATACCGAAGCAAACAGCTGGCAATATTCTTTGTATGCTCCACAACACATCGACGTTTTATCGAATTTATTGGGAGGAAGAGATTCTTTGGAAACGTGGCTCGATCGTTTGTTTTCATCGGATTCTAAACTTTCAGGTCGTTCTCAAAGTGATATTACTGGTTTAATTGGACAATACGCACATGGAAACGAACCTTCGCACCACTTAGCATATTTATACAACTTCACAAATGCTCCTTTCAAAACACAATTTTATGTCGATCGCATTTTAAAAGAAATGTATGACAACGCAGCTGATGGGCTTTCGGGAAATGAAGATTGCGGGCAAATGAGTGCTTGGTATGTCTTAAGTTCGATGGGCTTCTATCCTACTGCGCCGGGAAGTACACTTTATCAGATTGGTCGACCGATTTTTTCTGATGTTTCTATGAATTTGGAAAATGGAAAGTCACTGCATATTGTTTCTAAAAATAACTCAAGTACCAATAAATACGTGCAATCTGTTAGTTGGAATGGGAAGCCATTGGAAAAAATGGAAATTGACCATTTGCAATTGATGGAAGGCGGAACTTTGCTTTTTGAAATGGGAAATGAAGCAACAAAACAATTGGAAAATACTAATTTTTATCCTGAAATCATACCTGATGATTTTGTACCAAGTCCTTTTGTGACCAATGATGTTCGAATTTTTGATGACATTATTAAAGTTGGAATTGACTACAATAAAATAAATAGTTCTGACTTTTATACTGTTTATTACTGTTTCGATTCGATTAATTGGATGGTTTATGAGCGTCCTATACTCATTATGAAATCTGCGAAATTATTTACTAAACTTCAACGAATTACAAAGTCAAATAAAGAATATTTTAGTCCGGTTGTGAGTTGTGATTTCATCAAGCGCGACCCAAGTATTCATTTGGAATTGCAAACAAAATACGCGAATCAATACGCAGCTTCGGGTCCGAATTCTTTGATAGACGGAATCCGTGGAGGAAAAGAGTTTAGAACGGGCGATTGGCAAGGATTTTATGGCGAAGATGTCAAAGCAACCATTAAATTTGACCAAGCTAGAACGCTTTCAGAAATTGGAATTTCTTGCATTCGCGACCAAAAATCGTGGATCTTTTTACCTGCTGGAGTTGAAATTGAAATATCTACTGATGGCGTTCTATTTGAATCCATGCCTTCGATTGTAATTGAAAAACCAACACCTTCAGATGTCAACCCGATGACTTTTCAGTTCATTCAGAAATTTGAACCGAAATCTGTAAAAGCCATTCGCTACAAAATAAAAAATGCGGGCGTTTGTCCTGATTGGCATTTAGGAAAAGGAAATAATACGTGGTTGTTTGTGGATGAGTTACTGTTTAAGTAATATCCAAAATGAATCATTCATCGCATCAATGTTATTTAAAATACTTATTAAAAACTAACTCGGTATTAAACAGACCCTAATATTAAAACATGAAATTTTTAACGACAATAGGTATTATTGGAAAATTCATTTATTTTTCTCAAGAAAGCAAAATTTAACCTTCGAAATATAAATTGAAAAAAAAACGAATTTTCAAGCTACCAATTGAATTTCAGTTGATTTTTAGTTCCCAAAGAAATGATGCAGAATTGATAAAAATGAAAATTACGTATAAATACGTATTGCACAGTCTGTTAAAAGTTCTTAAATTGCACTAATTTATCGCTTCAGCGGACGCTTAAACCTTTTATTATCTACTTAATCTACCTACTTATGAGACTATTATTTTTTTGCCTCGCTATTCTAACATCTTTTGTTGGATATTCTCAGGCTCCTTTACTAAATGATGAAATTCAATATTCTCCTGATGGGAAGTTTGACAAAGTTTTTGACCACTATGGGAATGAATACAGTTTGGAAGATTTAAAAATAGACACTACTTCAGTTTTAAAAAAAGTAACCCCGTTTACTACATGTAACACTGGTTATTTTAAACTTTATTTAGAAGATGGTTCTGGCTTTGAAGTCTTTGATAATAATACCCCAACAGCAATAGGCCAGTTACACGCTCAAAGAAGAGCAGTTTTATGTCAATTGTTTTTTGACTTATCACAATTCATAACTCCAGTAAATCCTAGTACACCTGTTAATATTTACGTTAGAAGTTTTGTAAACAACCTTGTATCTCCACCTTCAGGAGTAGGTGCATATTCATCATCTGTTTATTTGGCTCCGGGTATTACAACAAATCAAGGAGGAGGGATTATTGATAATGCAATTTGGCAGACAATTAACTCTGGTATTGATCCTTTTACTAATTTTTCTTCTCCTGTTAATTCTTTAAACTCAGCTTCTGCTAGTTTTTATCATGGTATAATTGCATTTAATTTTTCGAATCCAGCAATATGGCATCAAAACTTAACAGTGTGCCCTAGTAATTTAATAGATCTGTATAGCACCGGATTGCATGAAATAACACATTCATTAGGTTTTGCTTCTCTTATTAACGCTAGTGGTTTATCAAAATTGGGGGCATCATATCCATATTTTTCAAGATATGATACTTTCTTGAAAACATCTAATGGCATTAATTTACTTACAAATACAGGAAGTTGCGGATCACTTTATAAATACATTTTTAACCCACAATTAAATACGACAGTATTATCAACTAATGGAACCAACTGTACAGACCCAAACTTGATACAATTTGCAGGAAGTGTAAATAAAAAAGTTTACACAAGTACAACTTTTGACCCAGGTAGTTCATTAAGCCACTTTGAAGATTTGTGTCATCCAAATTACTACCCTAACAATTCTTACTATGTTATGTCAGATGGGAATTATAATACAAGTTTAAGTGGGCAATTCTATTCCAAAAGGTATTTAAAGGAAGAAGAAAGAAAAGTACTGTGCGACTTGGGTTATAAGGTTTCAAATTTTTTTGGATCTTACCCATACCCAAACACCACTCAATGTGGTGGAAATCAAATTGTTGGAGTTAATGATGGGATAATAGTTAACTCTGGAATAATAACATATCAGAATGTTTATATTATGGGAACTGGTGCACAGGTAATTTCAAATTTTTTGACAAATGATTTTAATCCAAATCCATCTACTTTAACTTTTGAATGTCCTCAAAGTGTATTTGGTTTAGGAAGTGCATCTCAACTAAATGCAAATCAAATACTTTATACTCCATCAGCCTCATCGAATGGTGGAGTAGACCTAATTCGATACGTTCCTAAAGATCTAAATGGAAATAAAGGTAATATTACTTATATTTATGTTTATCTTATTAAAGATGGCTGTACTCCAAGTGCATGTTCAAATATGGTAAATAATGGGGATTTTGAATCTTCTTCAGGATGCTATAATTTGAACAATGGTAGTGCTTCAAAGTGTTGGACAAATTTCCGAGGCTCATCAGATTTATTTAGTCTTTTAGGCGGATGTACGGGTCATCCAAATTACAATTTACCAACTTCTTTGTCAAATCCTCCCTCACCAACATGGAATAATATAACAACTAATAAATTTTTTAGAGGTTTGTATGGTGGAATTGATGTTAATGGAGTTAGTATGTATGAAGGAATGCAAAATAAATTAAATTCACCCTTATTACCTGGTGAAACATACGTTATAAGTTTTAAAGCTAAAATGGCAAATACAAATCCATATTATAATAAAACAAAACTAGTAATTGCAGGTTCTAACGGACCAGTTTTTTCTTCAACGGGAAGTCTAAATCCTTTGCCGAATTTATTGAATGAAATAAAAGTTGTAGAAATAC
>RFNX01000336.1 GCA_009926905.1 Flavobacteriales bacterium | reverse complement strand
GTAAACCTCATCCAGCAGTTTATTTGACGGTTGCCGAAAATTTAGGAGTTAAATCGACAAAATGTTTAGTTATCGAAGATTCGTTCAACGGAATTATTTCAGGGCTTGCAGCCAAAATGAAAGTAGTTTGCATTCCAGAAAAAACGCATTTTCCAAATCAAAGATTAGCTGTTGCCGATTTTCATTTTGAAACGATGGCGGAAATGCTAAAGGAATTACAAGCTTACATATAGAACGCTTATTAATTGCTAGTTGCAAACGGATGAATTACGAACGGATGAATTACGAACGAGTCTGTTAGCGCTCAGCGCGAAGTATTGATTTGCAACTTCAATGCAGTCTAAAAGTAGTTCGCATCCCGATAACTATCGAGGAAGCAACTTTTTTGTTCGAAATTAAATAAACATAATGGGATTCAATTCGCAATTCTGAATCAATATTTCATTCCCAATTTCTTGTAGATAAAATGCATCAACCAAGCTGGGCCAATCATTAAAAATTGCAAATCTTTCAAAAACGATGGTTTCTTTCCTTCGATGCTATGTCCCCAAAATTGAAAAATCCACGCAATTACAAATGCAATCAAAGCAAAACCCCAAAGCGGAAAATGATTTTTTAGTAGAAACGACTCAAGACAGTCTGAAATTGCAAGGCAAGCAATAGAAAACACCATCATTCCAATTGCTAAACGAATAGAAAGTCTTAAGTAATAAATAATTACCGCAACAAGCGCCACCAAAGCAAAATTTAAATGAAAGCCAGTTCCTGGAATTTCTAATCCAAATTTGATACACCAAAAAAGTGCAACAATTGACCAAAAAATGACTGGAACGCAAATCCAGTGAATCAATTTATTGGTGGCATTTTGATGACTTTCTCCGTATTCATTAAGTAATTTGTCTATTGGGCGCATGGTTTGAGTTTTATTTTTGAAACTAATTTAGTGTTTTTTTTGAGTAACAAGAAAAATCATTCAATCTTATCGCTAATTCAAATAAAATAGTTCTGCTCAGAATTTTCTTTAAAATCACTAATTATTCTAAAAATTCAATTCGCGAATTTTTAAATTGAATTGATGATTTTGAAATATTCCAGCCATATAATATAATCTCATCATCTTGCTGTAAATCAGATAGATTCCGCATAAATAAAAACGTATTATATTCGCCTTGCCTTTCCAGTTGCCTTTCGATTTTGCATGCTTCCCATTTAACAGATTCGCCCTTTCGAATGATTTGGTAAATAATTAAAGAAGGTTGAATGGAATCCATTTTACAATCTGCTTGTAATCTTAAGGTTGAGGCATTCTTAACATCTTCTAATTTCCATTTCCCCAAATTGAAAAATTCGTCTTTGCTCGTTATGTTAATCAACTGTGGCAAAAGCACCTTTTTCACTGGCGTCCTTTGCGACCAATCAGAAAGTATTTGTTGATTTGTGGAGCGTTTATTCAAGGTGTCATTATGAAATTTTAGCGCCCAACAAGCAACAAAAACAAATGGAAAAATGAAAAGAATTTTAGCATACCACTTTGATCGATTGGTACTCTTTAAACGAAGATAGATAAGGTAAACAAGTAAAGACCAAAATAAAAACTGGGATAAAAAGTAAAGCAAAAGTATGCTGTTTTTCTCAAATTTAAATGAAACAATGTGTTTACCAGCAGGTAAAATTATGGCTTGATAATTCTTATTTACTCGAATGATTTCCGTCATTTTCCCATCGATTCGTGCCTTCCAATCTTTTTGAAACGATTGTTGCAGAATGAGTAATTGTTGTTTCTTCGTTTCTGTTTGAATCCTTATTGCATTTGGAGAAAAGCCTACTATTTTTAGATTATCACGTTTATTTGAGCTGAAATCAAATCCTTCAAAACTGTAAAGTTCAGATGATTCAACAAAAACAGTTCTTGGATCTAAATCATTGTTTTTCAGCGAAGAAGCAAATTTCGAAAGCGGTAAAACTTTATCACTTAAATAAATCAAAGGATTCTTTAAAGCCCAGTTTTTTAAATTAGCATCAACATCGTCTAAGTAACTAAAATTATCCAATTCAAAAGAAGAAAAGGCATTGAAAGAAATTTCCTTCTGAAAAATGTAGGTGTTTCTCCAAAAGGGCAAGATAAAAGCATGCTGTTCGTCATTGAAAGCAATTGGTATTAAATGCGGAATCGGAAATCCTTTTGGGTTTAGTTGTATGTTTTTATGAAGGTAAGAAGGTTTATTACTACGGTCAACATACGTCTCGGATTGATTCCATTGTGCGGCAAGAAATAACTCTAGAAAAATCAAAAAAGAAATCCAAAATTTGGGATGCTTTAATTTACTTGAAAGGAGTAAAATAAGTACTAACAAACTCAAAATCAGAATAGAAAGTATTAGCTGGAATCCAAGTAATTGTTGAAACTTAAATTGTTTCCATCCTGCAAGCCAATCGCTTGAAATTAACCAATCTCGAAAAAAATGATTAAAATCAAATGAAGCCCAATGATAGGCAACCAATGAAAAGACTGGAACAATTATTAAAATCGGAAAAAGAACTTCTTTGTAGGAAATCGTTTTTTGAAGGTTCCATTTTTCAATCCCTCCTGCAATAAAAACAAGCAACCCTAAAATCATAAACACTCGTAGATAAGGTCCTTGCAAAAACAAATTCATGAACGGAACATAATCGAAAAGTATTTTCCTGACTGGCAACTCTGAAAAGGACATTGCGCCGATCATTAAACCAAAAATTAATAAAAGCCATTCGCGCTTGGATCTTTTAGAATTCCAACCATAAATTCCAAAAAACAATCCAATTACCCCAATAAAATGGTTGAGCATTGACGCATCTATTTTTCCAAAAAAATCATTGGAACGAGCCGTCGATAAAGGTGCGATAAACGAAAGCAGGCTCTTAAAACTTTCTCCATATTCGGCTGTTTTTTCCCAACTTACTCCCGCTTTTAATCTGCTTACTTGCGTGCTTGCCTCAAAAATTGCCAACAACATAGGACTCAACATCGCAATCAAAATCAGTACAACTGCGAAATTCCATGCAAAAAACTGAATCATTTTTTTTCGGTTTTCTGAAAAAAGCGTGTACGTTTTTGATAGAAATAAAATCAATAATAAGTAGAAAAGACAAATACTTAAAGCTTGATAAGCGCCTGTCAACATCAGAAAGGTAAAAAGAATAAAGGTTATTGCAGTTTGCTTATTCGTATTGTCAATAAATCTCAAGTATGCCCAAATCACCCAAGGCAACCAAGCCGAACCAACAAGTAGAAAAAAATGTTGTCCATGTCCAATGAAATAACCAGAACACACATAAATGAATGCAGGAATCGAAGCCGACCAGTCGGAATAATTAAAAAACTTGAGTAATTTGAAAAGTCCAAAGAATCCAACAATTAAGTAGGTAATCACTAAAAAATGCATCCAATAAATGGTATATCCACCAAGTGAACTTACAAAAATTAGTTCTGGATAATAAGTTGGCGCTTGTAAATCAGCATAATAGGGCACACCTGTTTGAATGTATGGATTCCACAAAGGAAAATGTCCAGACATAACAGACGATGAAAAATGATAACGAAAAGGAAAAACAACATCTAACAAATCCCATTTCAGTGCAGCTGTACAAAATGAAATTTGCCAATAAACGAGGATAATCAATGGAATAAAAATCCAAGTTGCTGTTTTAAATTTCAGATTGCTCATACCAATAATTTCCTATTTTGCTTTGAATGGTTCTTTAAAAGTCTTCAAACTTAAACCAAATCTAATTATAAAATAGTCCACCGCCAAGGTCAGCATCACAGATAATCTATTTTATAATTTTAGATTTATTAAATACTGATTTTTCCTCGCTAAAAACAACAAATCCTACTTTTTAGCGTTATAAACAAATTCAATTTACTTCCCTTATGAATTATATATTCGGACTATTTTTTTTAATGATTAATGCAGTTGCTTTTTCTCAAATCGGAACGGGTGAATGGCGATTTCATACAGCAACAAGCAAAGCAATAGATGTTGCTGCTACAGAAGATAAAATTTACGTAGCCTTAGAGAATGGACTGATTACTTTGGATATTACAAAGAATGACGAAACAGAATTGTTTAACATTTTAAATGTTCTTTCGGACGTTTCAATTAGTAGATTGTACTGGGACGAAACTGAAGCTGCTTTATTTATTGGTTATGAAAATGGCAATATTGACAAGCTTAAAAATGGTAAAATTTATAATATTCCTGCAATAAAATTGGCCACCATAGCTTCTTCAAAACGCATAAATGGTTTTATAAGATTTCAGGATTTTATTTATGTTTCAACAGATTTTGCGATTATTCAATTAAATCCAACTAAAAATGAAGTGAAAGATTCGTTTTACCCAACGAATGGCGTTGAAAAAATCAATGATGTTTCCTTTGCCGGAGATACAATCTTAGCTTTAACTCCAACCAAATTATTGAGAGGATTGATTAATAATCCAGCAATTGCAGCTCCATCTGAGTGGACAACAGACAATCGTTTACAAGTTTTAACTCAAAATCAATACAAAGAAATTGATGAAGTAAATGGCAATCAATTCGTTCTTTTTCAGCACACCGATTACGGTAAAGACAGTTTGTTTGTACTTACAAATTCAGGTAAATTAATAGTTTCAGAAAGCCCATTTTCTCTTGAAATAAATTCGCTAAATCCTATTAGTACGAATCAAATTGCAATTAATTTAGAAGGAGGAATATTTGTCTACGATGCCTTAACTTTTGAATCCGTTAGTGGTTATAACAACTCTAATTTAGGCATAAATATGTCTATTTCAAGATCTGGAATAAATTCTAAAGGAATGTGGGCTTCAGATTTATCAAATTGTTTGTATTTCATGCCAACTGAAGTAGCTTATAAAAACTACAAAGTGTCTGGCTCTAGCAATAACTTCTTTTATTCGATTGATTCCCAAGAAGGTAAAATTGCAATTGCATCAGGATTCCTAAACGGTAAATTTCCTGCATTTACTAAAAATGGCATTCATTTTTTTGAAGATGGAGAATGGTCATTTACGAATGCTAATGAGCAGTCTTGTTGGCAAGGGAAAAATATTTGGGATTTCTTAGATGTTTCCATTAATCCTAAAAATTTAAATGAATACGCGGTTTGCACTCCATCTGAAGTACCGGTAACTATTTTCAATGATACAAATTGCTCCGTTTATTCTGACACGAACTCCACACTTCAATTAAGTATTTCTGGAAGTGGTTGGTATTTTGTTTCAGATGTTTGCTTTGATAAAAAAGGAAATTTATGGTGTTTAAATGGTTACGCTGATAAACCTTTAAACGTTCGAACCAACAAAGGCGAATGGTTTAATTTTGATCTTGGAACAAGTGCTAAGAACAAATACACAAAAAAAATGATTGTTGATTTTCAGGGAAACATTTGGTGTGCAACTGACAATGATGGATTATTTGGTTATAATACAAATGGTTCGATTTCTGACATTAGCGATGATAAACGAATTAATCTTAGAATGGGTGAAAATTATGGAAATTTACCCTCTGAAAACATTACCGCTTTAGCAGCGGATTTTGATGGTGAAATTTGGATAGGAACAGACGCTGGATTCGCGATTTTGTATAATGCAAATTCCGCTTTTGATGCTTCGGCTGGAGAATATGATGCACAAAGAATAAAGGTTAAATTCGAAGGAAATGTTGAATATGTTTTGGGATCTACACATATCACAGACATCGAAGTAGATGGAGGAAACAGGAAATGGATTGCAACAGCAAACGCAGGTGTTTTATTGCTTTCACAAGATGGTTCTGAAATTTTAGAGCAATATACTACTGATAATTCGCCTTTGATTTCCAATACAATTTTTGACCTGAAATTAGATCAAACAACTGGGGAATTGTTCATCATAACTGATAAAGGATTACTTTCTTTTCGCACAAACGCAACTTATGAAGACACAGATTATAGCGACGTTGTTGTTTTCCCAAACCCAGTTAGACCAAATTATTTTGGACCAATTACTATGCAAGGAATTCGCTATAATTCAGATGTTAAAATCACAGATGTAGTAGGAAATTTGGTGTACAAAACAACTTCAAACGGTGGCACGGCAACTTGGGATGGAAAGACATTAGATGGTCAAAAAGCAGCTACTGGGGTTTACCTAATCTGGACTGCAACAAACGAAGGAAAAGATAAGAAAGTTGGGAAAGTATTGCTTGTAAAATAAGGCATTCGATTTCATTTATATCCTCTACTTCAAAACCTCACCTTTAAGAAATAAACACCTACCTTTGCACTTCCCAAAAATGGGCATAAATAAGCACCGATGAATTACCTTTCTGTTGAAAATCTTACCAAATCATTTGGTGAACGCGTACTTTTTACTGACTTAACTTTTGGTATCGACCAAGGTCAAAAAGTAGCCATTATTGCAAAAAATGGTTCTGGAAAAACAACTTTATTGCGCTGCTTGATGGATTTTGAGCAATATGATAGCGGTCGAATTGTTTTTAGAAATGACATTCGTGTTGCTTTCATGGAACAAACAGAATTGATGAATGCTGAACAAACGATTCTGGAAGCGGTTTTCGATCACGATTTGCCTGAACTAAAATTGATTAAAGAGTACAACATTGCGATGGACAACAACGACGAAAAAGCGTTGGAACATTTGTACCAAGAAATCACAGAAATGAACGCTTGGGACATCGAAGTGAAAGTCCAACAAATTTTGTCGGTTCTTAAATTACAAGATACTTCACAGCTTGTTGGTTCACTTTCTGGAGGTCAGAAAAAACGTGTGGCTTTAGCGAAAGTTTTGTTGTCAGAAGCTGATTTTTTATTCCTTGATGAGCCTACGAATCACTTGGATTTGGATATGATTGAATGGTTGGAATCGTACTTAGCGACCTCGAAATCAACGATTTTAATGGTGACACATGACCGTTATTTCTTAGAAGTAGTTTGCGATACAATCTTTGAATTAGCTGACCAAACGATTTATAAATACAAAGGAAATTTCTCTTACTACTTGGAGAAAAAAGCGGAACGTGAAGACCAATTGCAATCTACAATCGAGAAGGCAAAAAACACCTTTAAGAAAGAATTGGAATGGATTCGTCGTCAACCGAAAGCACGCGGTGTGAAACAAAAAGCGCGTGTGGATGCTTTTCAAGACATCAAAAAAACTGCTTTACAAAGCACCGACGAAGACGAATTGGAATTACTTGTAAAAATGGAACGTTTAGGTTCTAAAATTGTGGAATTTCACAAGGTTGGAAAAAACTTCGGTGAGAAAAAAATACTGGAAGATTTCACCTACAATGTCCAGCGATTAGAACGTTTAGGAATCGTTGGTAATAACGGAACAGGAAAAACGACTTTCTTAAAAATGTTGTTGGGTGAAGAACCTACGGATAAAGGAAAAATCGTTATTGGAGAAACAGTTGTTTTTGGTTACTATTCCCAAGATTTGATTAAAGTTCCAGACGATTTCAAAGTGATTGATGTAGTGAAAGAAGTCACTGAATACATTCCATTGGAAAAAGGACGTCAATTGTCTGCAGCTCAGTTACTGGAGCGTTTTCTTTTTTCGAGAGACATGCATTACAATTTCGTACATAAATTGAGTGGGGGAGAAAAGCGCCGTTTGAAATTATTGCGCGTTTTGATGAGTAATCCGAATTTTTTGATTCTCGATGAGCCAACCAACGATTTAGATATTTTCGCAATGTCTGTTTTGGAAGATTACTTGAGAAATTTCCAAGGCTGTTTGATTGTTGTATCTCACGACCGTTATTTTATGGACAAGATGGTAGATCACCTTTTTGTATTTGAAGGAGAAGGAAAAATCAAAGATATTGTTGGAAATTATACTGATTTTAGAAAAAAACAAATTCAAGATAAACGCGACGAGAAAAGTAATTTGGCGCAAGCACAAGCTGTAGTAGAAAAGCAAGTAATTGCAGAGAAGAAAACAGAAGTTGAAAAGCGTAAATTGAATTTCAAAGAAAAAGAGGAATTCAAAAAATTGGAAAAAGATTTAGAAACTTTAGAAGCTGACAAGGCAACAATTGTCGAACAACTTTCGTCAGGTAATCTAAACAACAAAGAAGTTTACGATTTTGGAATCAAACTTGGAAAAATTCAAGAGGAAATCGAATCTAAAACAGAACGTTGGATGGAACTTGCAGAATTTGCTTAATTACTGATTTTCATGTAATTGAAAATTTCAATTAAATAAAAAATAATACTTTTGAATAAAAAAGATAAAAACATGTTTCGATTAGCATTATTGATTACACTGATTGTATGCTCAATTAATTCTTTTTCAGCGCAAACCTTAATTTTTGCAGAGCTAAACGGCTCCCCAACAATGAACACAACTGGTTGGAATTTGACTGGTGCTGCCACAACAGGTGATACTGGAGGAGATAGCAATGGAAACAGTGACGAAATGATTTTGACAAACAACGTTAACGGTTCGAGTGGTGGCGCGTTTTTCAGTCAACCAATTGATTTAGCAACCTGTTACCAATGGAACGTCGATTTTTATTTTAGAATTTTCGACGGTAGCTCGGCAGATGGAATCGCATTTTGTTTTTTAGATGTTCCTCCAACAGGATTTGTAAGCGGCGGTGGAGTTGGAATTCCGCAAACTGCTAATGGAATAAAAGTTGTTTTTGACACTTATGACAATGGTTGTGGGTCGAATCCTGAAATTCAAATTTTTAATGGTGCAGGTTACAATGAATGTGGGACAGGAATTGTAAAGGTCAATAATTCTGGAGGAAACTTAAATTTTATTCGCTCGAATGCTTACAATCATGCAGTGATAAGCTACGACAATGGCGTTATTACTGTTTCTGTGAATGGAACGCAATGGTTAAGTACAAATTACACAGTTACTTTCGTTGGATATATGGGTTTCACTGCAAGTACAGGTGGTTCAAACGACAGACATTCCATTAAAGATGCTAGAATTTATGCGGACATCGCTACACCTGACGCTGGTCCAGACATTTCCATATGTAGCGGAAGTAATGGGCAAATTGGGGCAACATCCAACCCAAATTATATCTATTCTTGGTCGCCAGCAGCAGGTTTAAGCCAAACAAACGTTTCTGATCCAACTGTAAATCTGACCAATTCTGGAACCAGTCCAATCACCCAAACATTTACAGTTACGACAACATTGGTAAGTAATCCAACTTCTTGTCCTGTAAGCGATAATGTAGTTGTGACAGTTAAACCATTAAATTATAGTACCATAACAACTTCGGTTTGTCAAGGTGGTTCTTACACAATTGGTGGGCAAACCTTTTCTACTGCAGGAACACATCAAGCCACAGTTATTGGTGCAAATGGCTGTGATTCAACAATAACTCTAAATTTATCCTTCAATCCTCCGCTGACAGGAACAATCAATGCAAGCATTTGCCAAGGAGGTTCTTACTCATTTTTTGGACAAGTTTTGACAAATGGAGGTATTTATACTCAAACCACTCAAAATCCAGCTGGTTGCGATTCAATTGTTACTTTAAACTTAATTGTTAATCCACCCTTAAGTTCTGTTACGAATGTGGCTATTTGTCCTGGGGCAACTTATTCTTTCTTCGGACAAACACTTACAAATCCGGGAAATTATTCCCAACAAATTCAAAACGCTCAAGGTTGTGACTCAATTGTTAATTTGATTTTAAGTTTCAAACCCATTGCAACTGCAACGGTCAGTCATGCCATGTGTCAAGGAGAAAACTATAATTTTAATGGACAAGTTTATAGCCAACAAGGAACTTACACAGCAACAGTTCTTGGTTCAAACGGCTGTGATTCAATTGTAACGTTGAATTTAACTGTTTATCCGATTCCACCTGCTCCAGTCTTATCGAATAATAGTCCGTTGAATTGTCCAGGTGATCCATTAGTTTTAAGTGCCGAATTTTATGACTTTGCAACTTATTCTTGGATAGGTCCTAATAATTTTTCATCGACACAACAGAATAATACTTTCAATGCCTATCCTGTTAACATGGGAATTTACAGTGCCACATTAACTGTAAACGGTTGTGTTTCTCCTGCTGCTTCTATTCCAGTAACGATTACCAACATTTTCAATTTTGAGGATTTCATTTTTCCAAATGTAATTACACCGGACAATGATGGAATTAATGACAAATTAGATGTTCAATCTTATTTCTACACTTGTTATGAATTTGAATTATTTATATACAACCGCTGGGGAAATGTTGTTTTTTCGCACAAATTTAATGAAGATCCATTTGAAGGAAAAACTACTGATGGCACCGAACTAAGTGACGGCGTTTATTACTACAAGTTAGTCTTTAATGAAGGCTCTAAATCGGGTTATTTCCACATTATTCGATAGTTAATTTTTTATTAACTAAGCAACTATCTTCGTTTGTTAGGTGTCTTTTTGACATTAACTTTAAATTACAAATTACCTTTGTGCCAATAATTATATGATATCAACTAGATTCTCCACCTTTTCTTTAAAACTAAGCTTTCTCCTTGCATTAGTTTTCACGAGTTATTATTCTATTTCCCAAAATTCACTCAGTACTTTCCCTGCACCAACTTTGCGATGGTTAGCCATTGGGGATTTAGATGTCGGAGGAACTCAAATTACCGTTGAAGCTTTATACAAAAGAGGAGCCAACGGCAATATTCAAAATATTATTTCTAAGCATTTAGATCCAAGTAATGTGAATTATTTAATGAGAGCCAATAATTTCCAGATAACTACTAGCTCGGGATTTAAAGTAGTGACGAGTCCGATTCCTGTTGTCAATAATGTATGGTATCACATTGCTGCTACTTATGATGGAGCTTCTATTAAACTGTATGTCAACGGTTGTTTGGTTGCTGACAGCGCGCACACAGGAACTATTGTAACCAACGATCTTGTAAGTGCTATTGGAACTCGTTCAGCAAGTCCTGGCACAGATCATTTTCGTGGCTCTATTGATGAATTGAGAGTTTGGAATATTGTTAGAACCCAACCTCAAATATTACAAAACATGAATAATCTGGCAAATCCCACTGCAGAAGCTGGACTTTTGGCATATTATAAATTTGATGGGAATTATTTGAATTTACAAGGAAATGCAACTTATAATGGCATTCCTCAAGGATCTCCAACTTTTGATACAGAAGCGCCAACGATTTTAGTTCCAGAAATTAATGGTTTAGAAATTGTTGATGCAACATGCTTTGGTTATTCAGATGCAAGTCTATCAATCTCAGGTGTTGGAAATCAAATTACGTATTCCATTAACGGTACAAACTTTTTTCCCGATAGTACTTTTAGCAACATAGTGGGCGGAAATATTACTGTTTATATCAAATCTTTAGAAGGTTGTATCATTACAAAAGATACAATTATAGGTCAACCCGCACAAGTTCCAGCTCCTACTATCAGCTTTAATACACCACTTTGTTCCGGAGATACGCTTGCATTGTCAATCGATACGCTTTCTGGAGCAACTTCCTACTGGACAGGACCAAATGGCTTCGCAAGTACAAGTTTTGATACACTTATTCCAAACGCGACTTCCATTCAATCAGGTATTTATTCCGTTTATTTAATGTTCAACGGATGTTATAGCGATACGACAGCAGCTACTATCACTGTAAATCCAGTTTATAACTTGGCTATAAACGAAACGATTTGTTCCAACGAATTTTACACACTTGGAAATCAACAATTGAATCAACCAGGAAATTACACCTTAAATCTACAAACGGTTGCAGGATGCGATTCAATTATAAATTTGACGTTAAATGTAAATCCTTCTTATTCGTTTACAAGGGACACCACTTTGTGTGATGGAGAAACGTTCACTTATTAC